>JBJTGO010000168.1:0-17305 GCA_046093985.1 Actinomycetota bacterium | reverse complement strand
ACAGCGAATACCGCTGCATATCCATTGCTACAAAAGGTATTGGTCTCCTTCGGTGATCAGATTGGATTCGCTGACACTGTGAAGGGCGCGCTCGATCAGGTCTTCGGTGGAAATAGTGGTCAATCACTTGGAACCGGAGTGGAATCACAAGGTGACACGGGTGGTGCAATCGGAACAGATTCCGGAACGACCAATGCCTCGCTCCAAGCAGCGCTTCGAAGTGCACAACAAGCACTGCGTGATGCTGATGCCGCTCTCAAAGCGGGAGATTTCACTGCCTATGGGCGCGCACAAGATCGCCTGAAGGCTGCGATCGAAGCAGCGATTTCGGCACAGAACCGATAACCGCTACTATCGCGCCTTACCGACGCGGGGTGGAGCAGCTCGGTAGCTCGCTGGGCTCATAACCCAGAGGTCGTAGGTTCAAATCCTGCCCCCGCTACTAGCTCAAGTGCGTACGGTCCGTTCCTCTTCAAGGGGCGGACTATTTTCTTTGCCATCGGGTAATCCCCAGGCAGCCTCGGAAGCCTAATCAGGGTAGTACCACCCGCAGTACTATGCTTTATGCAGCGAATCTTGAAGGTGCTTGAAGAGATCTCTTCGAATCCCGGAGATGTTCGCTTCAAGGACCTTTATCGAGTCTGCGTCTTCTTCTTTGGGGAACCGCGGGTGAAGCGAGGATCACACATCATCTTTCGAATGCCATGGAGTGGGGATCCTCGAATCAATATACAAAACTCCAAAGGTAAGGCGAAGGAATATCAAGTAAGGCAAGTGCTTCTCGCAATCGAGAAGTTGCGTCAGGAAGGGAGAAGCCGTGGCTAAGGTGCAAGCAAAAGCAAGAACTAAGGCTTCGAAGAAGAAGACCTCAACTCCAAAGTCAACATCATCGCAACTGGCAAGTCGCTACACATATCGCCTCGCTTGGTCTGAGAAGGACGATGAGTTCATTGCAACAGTAGTTGAGTTTCCCTCACTCTCTTGGATCGCAGCGAGTCGTGAGAGCGCTCTTAAGGGGCTCACCTCACTCGTTGAAGACGTCATCAAAGATATGTCTCGCGAAGGTGAGGAAGTTCCTGAACCTTGGGATGAGCGACGATTCTCGGGAAGGTTCAACCTTCGTTTAGGACCTGAATTGCACAAAAGCGTCGCCTTCAGAGCAGCCGAAAAGGGTGAATCGATCAACACCTACGTGGTGAAGCAGTTGAACTCGCAGGGCGCTTGATAGCCTGTGAAGACCCAAGGTGTTCGAGAAGTAAGGTAGTCCCTGATGAAACGTCGTTTGAGCCTCACGCTACTACTGGCTCAGATTGCCCTCACTTTCAATATCGCGATTCTCGTCTCGGTTTCACTCGACCTTGATTGGGTACGAACCAGAGCAGCAGGTGGTCAGTTTGGTGAGTTTCCCATGGCCATACGCATCATCTACCTAGCGATGGCGATCGGAACGCTTCTTTTGATGCGTTTTCTCGCGATCCTCTATGGAGAACCGACCAACCGCCAGCGAAATGTCGCAAAGTGGCTGGGACTTCTCTTTCTCTTGAGCACATTCACACAATTGATCTCGCGCTCGCCCGACGAGCGCTTGAATGCGATCCCTGCAGTCATCATCGCCTATGCGTTCTTTAGGGCCTCGCGCGATCGTTGAGGGCATGCAGTAAGAGACAAACGAGATAAAGGCTTACTGCCGGTCTACTTGAGTGCCCTCTTGAGTCGAAGCGAATTGAGGACTACAAAGAGACTTGAGATCGCCATCGCGCCACCTGCGATCATCGGGTTGAGAAGTCCAAGTGCTGCAACCGGAATTCCAATGGTGTTGTAGAGAAACGCCCAGAGGAGATTGCCTCGAATCGTCGAGAGTGTTCTTCGCGAAAGCTTGAGCGAGTCGGTCACTCCAGCCAGTTCGGGTCGCATCACGGTGATATCTGCGGATGCGATTGCGGTATCGGTTCCAGTTCCCATCGCCATCGAGAGATCTGCCTGTGCGAGTGCGGCGGCGTCATTGACGCCATCGCCGATCATCAAGACTTTCTTTCCTGCGCTCTGGAGTTCCTTGGTCTTGGCAATCTTTACATCTGGCGTTGCTTCTGCGACTCTGTGGTTTGCAGGAATACCTATGGCTTCACCGATCTCAGCAACCGCAGCGCTTCCATCACCTGAGATGAGCCAACTTTCGATGCCACGCTTGCCTAGATCTGCGATCACTTCCGATGCATCACTTCGAAGAGTGTCACCGACTTCGAATGCTGCGATCGCCTCACCATCGATTGCAAGAAGTGAGATGGAGTTTCCATGTGATTGCGAGCGAGTCACTGCATCCTTGAGTACTTGCGGCAGCGCGAAGGTTGCGCGAGTGATCGCCTTCGGTGAGCCAAGGATGATGGGAGTATCCCTACCATCGACGTCGGTTCGGGCTGCAATGCCTGAGCCAGGGTTCTCTTCGATGTCTTTGAGGACAAGCGCTGAGGAGCCACTCTCTTTGAGAGATCGACGGGAAATGGCGCGCGCGACGGGATGGTTGCTCTCTTTGCTGAGCGCATAGGCGATCGAGTAGGAGAGTTCACGGGCAAGTTGCGAGGCTGGATTGAAAGTCACGTCCTTCACCTGCATCTTGCCGGTGGTCAGGGTTCCAGTCTTATCGAAGATGACGGTATCGATCTTCGAAGCGATCTCGATCGATCGCACCTTTCGCAAGACGATGCCGGAGCGAGCACCCTCACCGGAGGCGACAAGGAGTGCAACTGGCGTAGCAAGGCCAAGAGCGCAGGGACAAGCGATAACCAGGAGCGAGACGGATGCGGTCACTGCATCTTGCAAGGTACCAAGGGCGAATCCGTACCAAATTGCGAAAGTAGCAATCGCAGCGAGAACGACAACAGGCACAAAGATCGCGCTGATGCGATCGACCAGGCGCTGGACTGGCGCTTTCTCACTCTGCGCTGTCATCACCATCTGCGTGATGCGAGAGAGCTCACTATCGCGTCCAACGCGCTCTGCTTCGATCACAAGGCGTGATGTCAGGTTGATCGCACCACTTGTCACTTGATCGCCGATCGTCAGGTCGACGGGGAGCGACTCTCCCGTGATGAAGGAGTTATCGACTCCACTCGCGCCTTCAACGATGATGCCATCGGCAGGGATGCGATCTCCTGGTCGCACGACGAAGCGATCACCGACTCGAAGATTCTCGATCGGGGCGATGACTTCTTCGAAGCCTCGCTCTTTACTGCCACGGAGGATCACGACCTCTTTTGCGCCGAGCGCTAAGAGATGTGCAAGTGCTGAGCCAGCACGGTGCTTGGCTCGCGATTCGAAGTAGCGCCCCAAGATGATGAAGAAGAGGACTCCAGCCGCGACCTCTGCATAGATATCGCCCGCTCCAGTCGAGTTCGCGTAGATCGACCAGCCAAAGGCAGTGAGTGAACCGAGTGAGACAAGTGTGTCCATCGTCGGGTGGAAGAGATTTCGCCATCCGGCGCGATGGATCGGCCAGGCGAGGAAAATGACGATCGGTGCGGTGAGTGCGATGACGAGCCAACCATGGGCTGAATAGGTTGGATGAAGAAGTCCAAAGCGAGTAAGCGTCTCGTGGATGAATTCATCAACTGGCTCATGGAATTGCATGGTCATCGAGAGTGCGATTGCTGGGATGGCAAAGAGGGCGGCAAGGAAGGTCCTGATCCCAAGCCCTCGCGTGCGCGAGAAAGAGTCACTCTCATCGGTCCGTAGCTTCGCCTTATACCCAGCCTTCGAAACTTGATCGATCAAGACCTTGGACTTCGTTCCTTTCGGTACGAGTACATGTGCGCTCTCGGTAGCGAAGTTGACTGTCGCACTCGCACCGTCGAGTTTATTGAGCGCACCCTCCACAGTGGCGACACAGGAGGAACAGGTCATCCCCTCGATCTGAAGGTCGATCTGCTCAAGTTCATGGACCGCAGCAGGAGCAGTGAGAGTGCTTTGCGCACCAACTTCGACTTTTCGAAACGGCGATTTGGTGAGATCGCTCAACGGGATGAGCGCTGGCTCGGATGCGGCTCTCTTCTCGTCACTCATCGATCTACTCCTGCGATCCATCATTGATGCGAGAAAGGAACTCTTGATGCAATCTTCCATTAGTCGAGACCCCTGATGCTCCGAAGGGACCTTCTACGCCATCGAGAGAGGAGTACTTACCACCGGCTTCCTCCACGATCACTGCGAGTGCTGCCATGTCCCAGAGCGCCAGCGTCGGTTCAGCCGCGATATCGACCGCTCCTTCAGCGACGAACATATGAGAGAGGAAGTCACCAAGTGCTCGAGTTCGCCACACCTCATCGAGGAGCGAGAGGAAGGACTTTCGCTTCGACTCCCAACCTAAGAGATCCGAGTAAGAAAGCGATGCATCGCGTAGCGATGAGACTTTGGAGACGTTGATCCTTCGAGTGAGAGAGGGAGAGTTTTCTTGAGTAGAGAGGAGTGGTGAGGCTGAGGCGAAGCGTTCGGTGACATAAGCGCCAACACCGCGCTCTGCCCACCATCTTCGTCCCATCGCAGGTGATGAAACCAGACCGATCGTGACACTTTTCTTGCCCGCAGAATCAACTTCACCCATGGCAATCAGCGTGGCCCAGGTCGGAACTCCGCGCAGAAAGTTCTTGGTTCCGTCGATTGGATCGATGATCCAGAACTTAGTTCCAGGCTTCGCGCTATCGAGAAGTTCTTTGCCTCCGAACTCTTCACCGATGATGAGGTGGTGAGGGCGCTCTGACTGGAGAAGAGCTCGAATCTCCTTCTCTACAGCTCGATCAGCATCAGTGACGGGCGTGGCATCTGGCTTCGTCTCTACGACGAGATCGAGGGATTGATAGCGGGAGAGTGAGATTGCGTCGGCGGCATCTGCGAGGCGATGTGCGAGGTGAAGGTCTCCCTGGCTATCAATCCCAACGCTTCCCTGAGTCATCGCTTATCCGCTCCTTGGCAGGAGAGCATTCTATTGGAATCTACTCGTAGCTGACTGTGGCATCGATGGCGAGGAGCCTGCGTAAGTTTGTGACGCGGTTCTCACCTTGTGGGTTCGCTACGAGCCACTCATTGAGAGCGCAACTCGCCTCATCGTGGCTGCAATTCTTTGGACAACGTGCGATCACTTCTTGTAACTCGCCGAATGCACCAACGACGCGATTGGGATCGATATGCCTGAGGCCAAATGAGCGAACACCGGGAGTATCGATCAGCCAGCCCTTCGCGCCACCTTCTTTGATCTTCTCATCCAAGGCAAATGCGACCGCATTCGATGATGTATGTCGACCACGACCTGTCACTTCGTTGACATCACCAGTAAGGCGCGCTTCGTGACCAAGGATCGCGTTGAGTAAGGTCGACTTCCCAACACCGGAATGACCAATGAGAACCGATGTCTTTCCAACAAGTCGCTCGCGAAAAGCCGAGACATCCGCTCCGCGTTTCGTCGCCATGACCTCAAGTGAAAGCGGTGAGTAGAGATCTCTCAAAGCGGCAGGATCTGCAAGGTCGCACTTGGTAATCACAAGGATCGGTGTGATCCCTTGGTCATAGGCGACGACGAGCGCTCGATCGATGAAACCTGTTCTTGGCTCTGGACTTGCTGCAGCGACGACGATCAGCATCAGGTCGACATTGGCGACGATCGCTCTCTCCATCGCTCCGATATCGTCGATGGTTCGTGAGAGTGAGTTACGTCGCTCTCTCACTTCGACGATGCGGGCAAGGCTTCCGATATCTCCTGAGATATCGCCATCGAGTCGTACCAGATCACCGACGACGACGGCATTCTTCCCAAGTTCGCGCGCTTTCATTGCGGTGACGAGAGTGCCGTCATCGGTAAGACAGAGCGAGCGACCACGATCGACCTGAGTGACGAAGGCGATCGGAAGTTCGCTGTAATCGGGGCGGTCTTTGCTCCGCCTTGGCACTGATCGCGAGGGTCGGATCCGAACATCGGATTCATCGAAGGATCGAGACGATCTGCGCGATTCGTGGCGGCTCACTTTGAATCCCCCAAGAGATGCGCCCACATCGCTGGGAAATCGGTGATCGTCTTTCGCGTGGTTGCGATGTTCTCGACTCTCGTCTCGTCGATCATCAAGCCGACAAGCGCGCCAAGGGTTGCGATGCGATGGTCGTCGTAGCTCTCAATCGTGATCGGACCCTTTGGCAAATCTCTAGCCGGAGTGATCTCTAAAAAATCATCCCCTTCTTCGATCTCAGCACCCACTTTGCGAAGTTCAACCGCAAGTGCTCTAAGTCGATCCGTCTCATGAAGGCGCAAGTGTCCGATACCGCGTAGCCGAGATGGTGATGATGCGAAAGCAGCGATGGCCGCGATCGTCGGCGTCAACTCACCCTCATTCGAGAGATCGATATCGATTCCCTTGATGTCGGATCGCTTGCCTGTTGCTTCGAAGGCAAGATTTTCACCTCGCCAGATGAATCTGCCACCCATCAAGGCAAGAATCTCTCGCAGCGCATCACCCGGTTGACTCGTCTCTCGTGGCCAACTCTTGATCGTGACATTTCCGCCGATAAGAAGCGCTGCAGCGAGAAAGGGAGCTGCATTGGAGAGATCAGGTTCGATCTCGATGGTTCGATCTGGAGGCGTCTCTTCACTGGTGGTTTCGGTTGCGGTCTCGGGATAGACGCGCCACCAACGAACTTCCTCATCTGGATAACTCGTCTCCACCTCGTATCCATGATCTTCAAGCATCGCAAGGGTCATCTCTATATGAGGCAGTGATGGCAGGCTCGCTCCCACATCTTTGATTGTCAGACCATCTCTCATGAAGGGGGCAACGAGAAGGAGGCTTGACACGAATTGGCTGGAGAGTGAGGCATCGATCTCGATCTCTCCACCGCGCAGTTGACCTGCGCCATGGATGGTGAGGGGCAGGCAGTAACGCCCATCATGTTCGATCTTCACACCGAGCTCTTCAAGAGCCCTTATCAAAGGTCCGATCGGACGTTCATGAGATCGATCGTCGCCATCGAAGTGGAAGTGACCTTCCGACATGGCAGCAAGTGATGGCAAGAAGCGCATCACCGTCCCTGCATTTCCGACGTCGATTCGGGTGACTCGAGTTCCATCGACCGCACTCTCTCCCGTGAGTTTTGCTGGAGTGATGCGCCAACCTTCGGCGGACTCTTCGATCTTCACTCCGAGAGCTCGCAGGCCATCACGCATCAACTCTGAATCACGCGAGACCAAAGGGCGCTTGATGAGAGTTGGATTAGAGGCGAGTGCAGAGAGGATCAGCGCCCTGGCCATCATTGATTTCGAACCTGGAATCTCAAGCGTGACATCAAGCGGATGCGATGGAGCAGAGGGTGCTCGCCAGAGATCGCTCTTCACAGGTTCCATTGAAGGCAAAGTCTATCTGTCGTCTCCTTGCGTACTCTTGCCATATGTGCGGTCGTTATGCGTTGGCAGCGCTCAAAGAAGAGATCATCGGTGATTTTGGCATCTCACATCTGACTCCACTCGCGACAGAGCGTTCGCTTCCTTCGGATTGGAATATCGCACCGACGAAAGAGATCTATCTGATCAAGGCAGAGGTTGCGACAGGAGAGCGCATCCTTGATATCGCATCATGGGGATTGATCGCGCCGTGGAGCAAGAGTGAAAGTGAGGCTCTCAAGTCACAATCAATGGCAATCAATGCACGTGTAGAGACGGTCCATGAGAAGCCCACATTCAGGGACTCTTTCAAGTCGCGTCGATGTTTGGTACCTGCCAGCGGCTATTACGAGTGGGCGACCGAACTAGGAGAGTATCCGCGTAAACAACCGATCTTCGTATCTCCCGAGGAAGGTCGCTTCTTGGCCTTCGCCGGGATCTACAACTTCTGGCGATCACCGAACGATGAGAAGATGCGCCAATCTGTAGCGATCATCACTCGCGATGCAGTCCATGACCTAGCCAAGGTTCACAATCGAATGCCGCTCTTCCTTCCGAAGGATCGATGGTCGAGGTGGCTTGATCTCGACACATCACTTCCTGAGGTGATGGATCTGATGCGAGTCCCTGAACCTGATCAGAACTTGAGATTCTGGCCAGTCTCATCGAAGGTCAATTCGATTCGAAACAACGGCTCAGAGTTGATCGCCCCAATCCACCTCGGCGAGAGTGAGACGCTCTTCTAACTCGTCATTGCTCGCATATCGAGTGATTTATTGAGCGGAATTTGCCCAGGCAATAACATTGCGGCATGACGCCGGCGCGAAAGAGTGAGAGTGACGAGGAGATTGATCCTCAACTCGTTGATGCCGTCGATGCACCGAAAGAGTTGCTCCAACTTGGACAGGCAAGCCATGAAGGCGGCGAACTTGTCGTCGTAGATCGCGATAAGGAGAGCGTCGCAGAGCGCACCACGAGGTTCGAGCGCGATGCATTGGCATTCAAGAACCAGCTCTACTCAGCAGCGCTTCGCTACACCCGCAATCCCGATGATGCCCAGGATCTCTTGCAGGACACCTATGCCAAAGCATTCGTCTCCTTCCACCAATTCGAGCCAGGAACCAACCTCAAAGCGTGGCTCTATCGCGTCCTCACGACGACCTTCATCAATAACTATCGCAAGGGACAGCGCAGACCTCAGGTCACCGATAGCGAACTTGAAGATTGGGAGCTCTTCGAATCAGCGAGCCACACCTCCGATCAAGGAAAGTCGGCGGAGGTCGAGGTCTTAGAGCGCCTTCCTGATGTCGACATCAAGCGGGCTCTTGCGAGCATCCCGGAGGAGTTTCGGATGGCGGTCTATCTCGTCGATGTCGAAGGCTTCGCCTATAAGGAGGCGGCCGAGATCATCGGAATCCCAACCGGCACGATCATGTCGCGCCTGCATCGGGGACGAAAACAGCTTCGGGAGTTGTTGGCTGAGTATGCCCGAGAACTGGGCTATGGCAAGGATGACGAGAAGGCAGACGAGAAAGCAAAGCCATCTCGTCCTACACGGGCCAAAGAGGGGAGCAAACGATCATGAGTTATGACATCTCCCCGATGACTTGTCGCTCCGTTATGGCAGCGATCCACCCCTTCATCGACAATCAGATCGAGGACTCTGCACTCTTCAATGCGATCGCCTTCCATCTCCAAGGTTGTCCTGATTGCGCGATCCGCACCGAGCGAGAGCGCCGTCAGATCTCGATCCTTCGCGAGTTACTCACGCGCTCCTGCGTTGAAACGACGCCACAATCACTGGAAGAGGAGATCGTGATGCAGATCCGTTCTCTTGCTGCGCGGATGCAAGCCCCAGGTTTCTTCGGTCTATCGGGCGCTGGTACGACGCAGATCTTCTCGCAATATCAGCGAACCGAGATCACAATCGATGGTGAGACCACAATCGAGATCGAAGAGTCACACGAGATCCGACGCGACTTCCCGTTCTAATTTCTCTAGCCATTGCCAAGAAACGGCCGTAACTCCACTTTTCGATTGCAGGCTTTCGAACCTTGAGCTGCGAGAGCGAGTGCAACCTCATGACTTGGCGTCTCGATGATCCAGAAACCGCTGTAATGCTCATTGTGGGATTGATGTCCATCAAAAAGTGAGCCGAAGTTGACCTCGCCTCTGTCGTCTCGATTATCGACAAGGGTTGCGCTCTTCGGCTCTCCGATCCCGGCCGCCATTACCCAGTATCCGTTGCGCTGCAACTGTTCGTTGAAGGTATCGATCGCCTTCATCTCATCAGGATTGCCACGGTTATCAGGATGATCAATGACGAAGATGATGTAGCGCATGCGCGGGAGTCTAGTTTGCTACGTGAGAACTGTGAGATATTGGAAGTGTGGCAGGTATTGAAGTAGGTCTCTCTCTGTGATGAACCGGGTTTCTCGATGAGTCGGTGCTAGGTTATCGACGTGCTTAGCAATGTCGCCTATGAACCGAGCCGTGAGAATCTCCTCGGCGCTGTCGGCATCGCAAACATGATGACGCGACCCGGTGATACTGCAGCAGCGGTGGGAGATGGTGACCTCGCAGTGGTCTCGACCTCATTCCTCGTTCGACTGATGGATGGCGCTTCACATACTGCGATCTCGGAGTACCTCGCGATGAACGAGACTTCGATCACGACCCAATGTGAGTTTCGGATCGAGAATGTGATCGGGATCGGAATGGATCTCAATGCCACTGCAACGGTCGTGGCCCTCGATGAGAATGAAGGTCGAGAACTCGTGGTGTTCGATTGCGATATCTACCACGGCACGATGCGCGTTGCCCATGGCATGGTCCAACGTGAGATCGTGGAGCGGATGCGTTATGCGGCCAAGGTCGCAGCGCTCTCAGTCATGGCGCAAGATGTAGAGAGCGATTCCGAGTAGTCAGACTAAAAAGTTGAAGGGCCTTGAGTCCCTTTCGGAAACCCAGGCCCTTCCTTGAATTATGTGTAAGTCTTATGCCTTCTTGGTCGCCCAGAAGATCTCAGCGATCTCATCGATCTTGGCGATCAACTTTTCCGCAACGGCTACATCGTTGGTGCCTTTGGTGCCAGCGGCGCCTGCGAGCTTTGTTGCCTCGTTGAAGAGTGAGTGCAATTGTGGGTAAGCCTCGAAGTGATTTGGCTTGAAATAGTCGGTCCAGAGAACCCAGAGGTGCTCTTTGACCTGATGTGAGCGCTCGTCCTTGATCGCGACAGAGCGGGACTTGAAGTCGTTGTCGGAGGAAGCGTTGTACTTCTCCATACATGCCTTGACCGAGAGCGCCTCGATGCGAGCCTGGGCTGGGTCATAGACGCCGCAAGGTAGATCGCAGTGTGCGTAAACCTTCATTCTCAATCCTTTCGTCAATTGATGCGCGAAGGCTACCTTTTTGGTCGCAGTTATGCTCACCCAGCAGGAAGTCACGACTCGTCGAGGGGGTGCACAGCAGTGATTTCACTTCTCTCCACCCTGCTCTCTCGCTTCACCGCGATCGCTCTTGTAGATGTCGAGGGAAAGTCGATGGAACCGACACTTCGACATGGTCAACGAATCTGGGTCAGGATCTTCAAGGAGGCGCCATCTGCGCAGCAAGTACTCGCACTCCGTGGACGCATCATCCTCATCGAACGTGAGGAGTACCCAGGAATCCTATTGATCAAGAGGTTGGAGAAGGTCCATGGCGATCTCATCTGGATCGAAGGCGATAACAAGGATCCATCCCTTGCAGAACTACAACATGACTCACGAAAGTTCGGGTGGTTATCGAGGGAGTGCGTACGGGGAGTTGCAATAAGGAAGTGAGTCTTTGAAGTAGTTACTAGCGCATGAACGCTTCCATGATGAGAGCTTTTTGCTCCTCCTCATGGACGTGGTGATTTCCTGTCGCAGGGCTTGCCGTTGCACGACGTGAGACTCGGCGGAGCGTGCGACCTTGCAAGACTTCTTGCGTTGCGAGTGCGACAAATGGCCAAGCACCTTGATTCGCTGGCTCATCTTGTACCCATAGCAAGTTCGCGTTGGGATGCTTTGCGATGACCTCTGCGAATTCCTTCTCTGGGAATGGATAGAGACGTTCAACGCGAACGATCGCAGTAGAACTCTCGCCTAACTTCTCGCGCTCTGCAATCAACTCCCAGTAGATCTTGCCGGAGCAGAAGATGACGCGAGTCGCGTTGGTAACGCCTGCATCATCGATCAGCGGCCGGAAAGTTCCGGAGGTGAATTCCTCAAGCTTTGAAGCGGCTGCCTTCAAGCGGAGCATCGACTTGGGCGTGAAGACGACGAGTGGGCGACGAGCCGGGTTCTTCATATGCCACCTTAGGAGATGGAAGTAAGAGGCGGGCGAGGAAGGTTGCGCGACGGTCATGTTCTTCTCCGCGCAGAGGATGAGGAAGCGCTCAATCCTTGCCGAAGAGTGGTCAGGACCCTGTCCTTCATAGCCATGTGGCAAGAGCATGACGACCGAAGAGCGCTCGCCCCACTTCTGTAGCGAAGAGGAGATGAACTCATCAATGATGCTCTGTGCGCCGTTGACGAAGTCACCGAACTGCGCCTCCCAGAGGACGAGTGCGTTGGGACGAGCAACTGAGTAGCCATACTCGAAACCGAGCGCTGCATATTCAGAGAGAAGTGAGTCGAAGACGAAGAACTGATTCTCTTCAGAGATCAAACCGCGAAGTGGAGTCCACTCTGCTGCGCTCTTGGAATCGATGATCACCGCATGGCGATTGGAGAAGGTTCCGCGGCGCGCATCCTGACCAGCAAGTCGGATCGGGTGTCCTTCGAGGAGGAGCGATCCGAATGCCAAAAGCTCGCCACCAGACCATTCGATGGTGCCATCGTTCAAGGACTCAGCGCGACGAGAGAGTTGTGGCAAGAGTTTCGGATGGACATTGAAGCCTTCTGGAACGGAAGTCTGAGTCGCAGCGATTTTACGCGCGGTCTCTTCGGTGATTGCGGTGCTGATCATCTTCGATGATGGGGCTTCGGGGGCAGGCGGGAAGTTGTCATCCGGCTTGGTGTTATGGACCTCTTGATAGATCGCTTCGAGTTGTGACTGGAAGTCTTGCGCGATCGCATCAGCCTCTGCCTGTGTGATATCGCCGCGACCAACGAGCGCCTCTGCGTAAAGGGTGCGGACAGAGCGCTTCTGTCCGATCAACTCGTACATCAATGGTTGGGTGAAACTTGGCTCATCGCCTTCGTTATGTCCACGGCGGCGATAGCAGACCATGTCGATGACGACATCCTTATTGAAGGTTTGGCGATAGTCAAAAGCGAGGCGTGCGACGCGGACACAGGCTTCAGGATCATCTCCGTTGACGTGGAAGACCGGGGCTTGGATCATCTTTGCTACATCAGTGGAATAACGCGAAGACCGCGCAGATCCAGGCGAGGTAGTGAAACCGACCTGGTTGTTGATCTCGACATGGATCGTTCCGCCGGTGCGATAGCCCGTTAGTTGCGAGAGTTGGAGCGTCTCAGCGACGACTCCTTGTCCAGCGAACGCAGCATCACCATGGATCAAGATCGGAAGAACGGAGTAGAGCTTCTTGATGTTGAAGAGATCTTGCTTCGCACGGACGATCCCTTCGAGGACTGGGTTAACCGCTTCGAGATGTGATGGATTGGCGGCGAGGTAGATCTTCGTTGTCGCGCCTGATTCACTCTGGAAGACGCCCTCAGTACCGAGGTGATACTTCACATCTCCAGATCCGTGGACTTCGTTCTCAGCGTAATTGCCTTCGAACTCTTGGAAGATCTGACCGTAGGACTTGCCCGCCACATTTGCGAGGACATTGAGTCGACCACGGTGCGGCATGCCGATACATGCCTCATCAAGACCTGACTCAGCAGCAGCGGTGATCACAGCATCAAGGAGCGGGATGACCGACTCGCCACCTTCGAGTGAGAAGCGTTTTTGTCCGATGAACTTCGTGTGGAGGAATGATTCGAAGGCTTCGGCGCTATTCACTTTCCGAAGGATGCGAAGTTGTTCCTCGCGCGGAAGTCGTGGCGTGCCGACCTCAACCTTCTCTTGAATCCACTTGCGCTCATCTGGGCTCTCGATATACATGTACTCGACGCCGATCGAGCGACAGTAGGAGTCACGAAGGATGCCGAGGATCTTGCGAAGTTTCATGAAGGGTTGACCACCGAAGCCACCGGTTGCGAACTCGCGATCGAGATCCCAGAGTGTCAAACCATGTGTCACCACATCGAGATCTGGATGTGATCGCTGTCTGTACTCGAGCGGATCGACATCAGCCATGATGTGGCCAGAGGTGCGATAGGCATTGATCAATTGCTGGACGCGTGAGGTCTTATTGATCTCATCGTCTTTTGAGAATTCAAAGTCTGAGACCCAGCGGATCGGTTCGTAGGGGATACGAAGCGCTGCGAAGATCTCATCGAAGAAGTTCTCTGCTCCGAGCAAGATCTCATGGATGCGCCTGAGGAAATCACCTGATTGCGCGCCTTGGATGATGCGATGGTCGTAGGTGCTGGTGAGGGTTACGACCTTTGAGATCGCCATTCGAGCAAGCGTCTCTTCGCTCGCGCCTTGGAATTCTGCGGGGTAATCCATTGAACCGACGCCAAGGATGAGACCTTGGCCTTGCACTAAACGTGGAACGGAGTGAACGGTTCCGATCGTTCCGGGATTAGTGAGTGAGACCGTGGTGCCGGCGAAATCTTCCACCGCGAGTGCGCCATCGCGCGCCTTCTTCACCAGCGCTTCATATTGGGCGTGGAATTGTGCGAAGTCGAGTGACTCACATCCTTTGATGGATGGGACGAGAAGCTGTCGAGAACCATCAGCCTTTGCAAGATCGATTGCGATACCCAGGTTGATATGTTCTGGATGGCCGAGGGCGGGTTTGCCATCCACCTCGGCATAGAAGGCATTCATCTCCGGCATCGCGCGAAGCGCCTTGATCATCGCAAAGCCGATCAGGTGGGTGAATGAAACCTTGCCACCTCGAGCGCGCTTGAGATGATTATTGATGACGGTTCGATTGTCGATCAGGAGTTTGGCCGGGATAGCGCGGACTGAGGTAGCGGTCGGAACCGAAAGCGAGGCTTCCATGCTCTGGACAACGCGTGCGCCTACACCTCGGATCGGTTCGATGCTCGCTGCTGCCGGAGTTGCGACCGCTTTGACGGGTTGCGCAACTGGATCTGCAGGAGTCAGCGTTGTCGTCACTCGCGGTTGCGAGACTGTTGGCTGAGGAGTGAAAGTAGAAGTCGTTGAGGCTGGGACAGGAGTTGGGACAGGTTCGGCTACTGGTTGGGCAGGGCTCTGCTTCGCCGCAGCTTTAGGAAGTGGTGGAGTTCCACCTCGTGGGGCACCTGCGATTGCGGATCCATTCGCATTCGTTCCGCCATTGGAGGTGATGGTCGTCGCTGCGGATGGTGAGAAGGTGGCGGCTTTGAATTCGGAGGAGTTGAAGAACTCTCGCCAGGTGGCTTCGACTGAGTTCGGATCTGCCATGTACTTCTCGTACATCTCTTCAACGAGCCAGTCATTGGCGCCGAAATTCCCGCTCACAGAGGGTAATCCTATCGGGGCGCATTAGTGGGCACGACCTGAGATCCCTCAACGGGCGTATCAAGGAGTGGCTAGGCATACTTCCCGCCATGGCCTCCTCGCCGACTGAGATTGCTTCTGATGGCATCACTTCAAGCCAACCATCCAAACCGTGGGCGATTGTGACCGGCGGCTCACGTGGTCTTGGTTTTGAAACAGCGCGAGGTCTCATTTCCGCAGGTTTTCGAACTGTCTTAGTTGCAAAGGATGAAGAGCGCCTTCTAAGGGCTCGCAAGGAACTTGCTGCAATCGCACCGAGTGATGACTTCGTATTCACTCATGCAATCGATTTCGAAGCGACGACTCCAGAAGCGCTGTCTGAGATACAGAACTCTGCAAGAGAAATCCTTGAGAAGTTCCAACCACTCTGGGGTCTTCCGAAAGTCGTTGTGATTGCGCATGGCGTGATGAGCGCAAAGATGTCGAAGACCTTGCGCACCGATGTCGATGAGTGGCGGCGTGTGATGAGTATCAATCTTGATTCGGTCTTCGCTCTCGTCAATCTCTATGGCACCGTGATGAGCGATGCGCGAGAAGGTCGGATCATCATCTACTCGGCATGCCTGGGAAGGATGTCAGGTCCCGGTAATGCGGGTGGTCTAGCGCCGTATCGAATCTCAAAGGCAGGAGTCAACGCACTGGTGCGCAATCTCGCGCATGAGAGTGGCCACGGAAGCCGTGGTTTCTTGATCGATGCGGTCTGTCCAAATCACTCACGAACCGATATGGGTGGAGATGATGCGCCGCGGAGCGCTGCTGAGGGAGCGGCCTGCGCAATCTGGCTTGCAACGCGCACCTTCACTCCAGGAAGTGATCAGACCGGATTGCTCTGGGAGGATAACGAAGTCGTTCCTTGGTGAAGTCTGGTCCATACTCGCCCCTAGCCATCTCCCATCACGCCTATTCGCTGCTTTCTCCGAGTGGGTCCTGACCAATAGATTAGGAACATGTCGACGAATTCAAAACCACCACTGCCAGATCCGATTCCCGCGAATCCAGAGCGTGGCAAGGAAGTCTTCGAACTCGATCGCGCTCATGTCTTCCACTCCTGGTCGGCGCAAGGACAGATCGCGCCTCTGCCAGTCGCAGGCGGCGCAGGTTCCTACTTCTGGGATTTCGATGGAAAGAAGTACTTGGATTTCTCATGTCAGTTGGTCTTTACCAATATCGGTTTCCAACACCCTAAGGTGGTCAAAGCGATCCAGGATCAAGCCGCGATTCTCACTACTGTCGCGCCACAGGTTGCCAATGATGTTCGCGGCGAGGCAGCGAAGCGGATCACATCAGTAGCAGGGAAAGCACATAAGAAGGTCTTCTTCACAAATGGTGGCGCCGATGCGGTTGAGAATGCGATCAAGATGGCAAGGATCCATACCGGTCGCCACAAGATCCTAAGTTTCTACCGCTCCTATCACGGCAACACGACGAGTGCGATCACCGCGACCGGAGATCCACGTCGTTGGCCGAATGAGTTCGCCTATGGCCATGTTCACTTCTTCGGACCATATCTCTATCGCTCAGCATTCTGGGCAACGAGTGAAGCGGAAGAGTGTGAACGCGCACTCAAGCACCTTGAGGATGTCATCATCTTTGAAGGAGCAAAGACAGTCGCTGCGATCTTGATCGAATCTGTCGTCGGTACTGCTGGCGTCTTAATCCCACCGAGGGGATATCTCGAAGGTGTGCGAGCGCTCTGCGATAAGTACGGGATCCTCTGGATCGCCGATGAAGTGATGAGTGGATTTGGCAGGACCGGGAATTGGTTCGGCTATCAACTCTCCTCCGTCGAGCCAGATCTCATCACCTTCGCTAAGGGAGTCAATTCAGGTTATGTCCCACTTGGCGGCGTTGTGATCTCAGATGCGATCGCAAAGACCTTTGATGATCGAGTCTTCCCAGGTGGACTTACTTACTCGGGACATCCACTTGCCTGCGCCTCCGCCGTTGCGACCATCGATGTGATGCGCGATGAGAAGGTGGTCGAGAACGCACGTGAGATAGGTGAGAAAGTGATCGGGCCTGCCTTGCGAGCACTCGCAGCTAAGCATCCCGTGATCGGCGAAGTTCGAGGCGTTGGCGTCTTCTGGGCACTTGATCTCGTCAAAGACCGAGCGACGCGTGAGCCACTGGCGCCATATGGCGGCACAAGCGAGGCGATGGGACTCATCGTCTCGGAGTGCAAGAAGAATGGATTGATGCCATTTAGTAATTTCAACCGCGTCCACGTCGTACCTCCATGCAATGTCTCTGCTGAAGAAGTTGCCGAGGGAATTGCGATCATGG
>JBJTGO010000167.1:0-2438 GCA_046093985.1 Actinomycetota bacterium | reverse complement strand
CCTTACCCCCGCTTGAGGGTGTCAAGACGATTTCGATCGAAACGGCTCAGGAGATGGGGGAGGCGCTCGATCAACTACAGAGCGAGAGCGACGTCTTAGTGATGACGGCTGCAGTTGCCGATGCACGTCCTGTGGTGAGAGAAGCGAAGAAGATCAAGAAAGATCAACTCGGCGCCATCCTCTTGGAAGAGAACCCGGATCTCCTGCAGCGCTGTTCTGATCGGCGCGTGGCGGGTCAAGTGCTGGTTGGTTTCGCTGCTGAGACTGAGTCCAAGGATTCGGAGCTAATCCGCCTAGGTATGGAGAAGCTCAATCGAAAGGGCGTGGATCTCCTCTACGTCAACGATGTCTCTGCGGGCGCTGTATTCGGATCGGATTCGACAAGTGGATTCCTCCTCTCTCGAGATGGAGCGCAAGAGAGTTTTTCAGCAGTGAGCAAGAGAGAGTTGGCTGATCGTTTGATCGACGCAATAGTTGAAAGGATGCCTCATGAGTAAAGCAGTTCGCTTGTTCACCTCAGAGTCAGTGACGGAGGGTCATCCTGACAAGATCGCTGATCAGATTTCGGATGCGATTCTGGATGATCTACTGAGTCAGGATCCAAAGTCCCGAGTCGCTGTCGAGACTCTCATAACAACTGGCCAGGTTCATGTTGCGGGCGAGGTGACCACTTCAGGCTTTGCAGATGTGATGTCGCTGGTTCGCGACACCGTCCTAGGAATCGGCTACGACTCATCGGAGAAGGGCTTCGATGGTAATAGTTGCGGTGTCTCTATCTCGATCGGACAGCAATCAAGTGATATCGCTCAAGGAGTGGATCATGCGGTCGAGGAACGAGTAACCAAGTCGAGTGACCCTATCGACTTGCAGGGTGCAGGGGATCAGGGGTTGATGTTCGGATATGCCTCGAATGAGACGCCCTCTCTCATGCCGCTTCCCATCTATCTTTCGCATCGTCTGGCAGAGCGCCTCACAGAGGTGAGGAAGTCGGGTTTGCTCCCATACCTTCGTCCAGATGGAAAGACCCAAGTAACTATCGCTTACGAGGGTGACCGGCCAGTGGCGATCGACACCATCGTTATCTCGAGTCAACATGCTGAGGAAGTTGATGTCGAACGGAAATTGGCACCTGATATCAAGGAGCATGTCATTGACGTGGTGCTGGCAGGAAGTGATCTTGATGTCTCAAAGGTACGCACCCTTATCAATCCGACGGGTCGCTTTGTCATCGGTGGACCGATGGGTGATGCTGGATTGACCGGTCGTAAAATCATCGTTGATACCTATGGCGGCATGGCCCGGCATGGTGGTGGAGCCTTTAGCGGCAAAGATCCGTCCAAGGTGGACCGTTCCGCGGCCTATGCGATGCGTTGGGTTGCGAAGAATGTCGTTGCAGCGGGGCTCGCTGATCGGTGTGAAGTCCAAGTCGCTTATGCCATCGGAAAAGCCCAACCGGTTGGTCTCTTCGTAGAAACTTTTGGCACGCATAAGGTGGCCGAGGAGAGGATCCAGCAAGCGATCACTGAGGTCTTCGACCTCCGGCCAGCTGCGATCATCAGAGATCTCACTTTGCTTCGTCCGATCTTTAAGAAGACCGCGGCCTATGGTCACTTCGGGCGAGAGCTACCGGAATTCACGTGGGAGAGGACAGATAGGGCCAAAGCCCTTCTTGACGCCGCGAAAGGGTAGTTTCCCGAGCGTGGCAAAACTCAAACTGAAGAGTCCACTAGTCCCATCTCCTGGATCAGAAGGCTCCGAGTGGGAAATCGTCGACGTCGCAGTTGACGCACCAGTGCCGCATCTCGATGGAATCTACAGTTATCGCGCACCCAAAGGTGATGCCAACGTGGGATCGGTTGTGAAAGTCCCATTCGGGCAAGGCGAGAGTTACGGCTTCGTTGTGGCGCAACGAGATGATTCAAGCGCTGATCGTGGCATCAAGCGAATACTGGCTCTCCTTCACGATGGTCCGCTCTTCAATGCAGATGCTCTCTCTCGCTATCAAAGGATTGCAGCCGACCATGGCTCTTCTCTCTTTTCGATTATCTCGGCAGCGAATCCAGCCTGGCGATCGAGAGGTGCTTCGAAGTCACCGGAAAGAGCACAGGAGGTCTTGACGCCTTCGAAAACTGACCGCGGATTCATCGAAAGACTTTTCGGTGCAGATTGGGCAAGATCACCTGTCTCAAATCTTCTCATCCCAACTGGAGTTCTATGGGATCACATTGCGATCTCACTCTTCCTTGCGAACCCGATATCAACCCTCATTCTCGTGCCGACCGAAAGGAGTCTTCACTTCCTCGATGAATCCTTGAGGAAGAGGGGAGTGACCACTCACGTCCAACTTTCCTCAAGCATGACGAAGAGCGCGCGTGGTGCGGCGAATAGAGCGATATTGAGCGATTCACCACTCTTGGTCATCGGAACACGAAGTGCGG
>JBJTGO010000166.1:0-1945 GCA_046093985.1 Actinomycetota bacterium | reverse complement strand
CTCCGAGATAGACATTGTCCCGACCAGTGAGTTTGGCATTGAAGCCGACCCCGAGTGAGAGCATCGTCGATACTTTGCCATAGACCTCAATGCGCCCCGATGTCGGCGGGATGATCCCTGAGATCATGCGCATCAACGAGGTCTTGCCGGCTCCATTGGTACCTATGACACCGAGCACTTTCCCGTAATGGATGTCGAGATTGAGTCCTTGAATGGCGTGAACGATGCGAGTCTGTCGACGACGCTTTGTGATTCGATGCAGACGATTCTTGAGTGTTGGTCGCTTGTCCAAAGTGGTGCGATAGACAAGGCCGAGATCTTTGACTCGGACGGCGACATCCATCGCGGTAGCGGACGAACCCTTAGATGCGAACAGCGAACTCACGCTCCCTGGTGAGGAAGAGATAGGTGCCAACAGAGAAGAAAGCCAGAGACCAACCGAGGGCGAGGAGTAACGTGGCCGGATTAGGTGCTTCACCTCGGATCATCACGGCAGACCAGGTATCAAGGATCGGAAAGATCGGGTTGATGACCTCAAGAATATGAAGTCGTGCGTCGAGATCGGCTGAGGTGTAGAGAACTGGCGAGAGATAGAGCATTGTCCGCGTGAAGTAAGGCAAGAGATTCTGTGCATCTCGGAAATAGACATTCACGAGTGAGGCAACGATCGCACCGCTGGTGGCAAAGAAGAGTGCGATAGCGATCAAGAGTGGTGCCCAAAGCATATGGATGGTGAATGGGAGTCCAAGGAGGATGTGAATCGCGAGGTAGACGAGAAGTGTCGGCAAGAATCGCATTAGTGCGATCAACACCTCCGCGATCGGGAGTACAAGGCGAGGGAAGGCTGCATTGAGGATCAATCGGTTACCTGAGGTGATCGACTTCGCACCAGAGGTGATCGAGTTGGTGATGAGATAGAAGAGGAAGAGCGTTCCGGTGAGATGGCCAAAACGTTCTGGTCCACCCTTGGCACCGATGATGATCAGGAGCAGGTAGTAGACGCCAGCGAGCGCGAGCGGCGTGATGATCAACCAGAGTTGTCCGAGCGCTGTTCCGTATTGCCTCTGATGAAGATCGGCGCGGGCGTACTCCAACATGAAGTGCCTGCGCCCCCAAAGCGCGGCGGCCTAGGCGCGCAAAGATGGGAGTCCGCGCTGGAAAGGTTCGAAGACCTCTTGCACGGGACGAGTTGGAGTGCTCACTGGCGCAAGGTTACTGGCATCACTTGGTAACAAGGCGTTTGGGTGAGGTGAGGAAGCCAACTCCCCATGACATATGCATCGTCACGATGACGAATGGAAGCAGGAGCCGCTCCATCAGATCCTTACCCGTCAACAATGCACCGAGGACGACGATCGCAAGATAGCCAAGAAGTGGTGCGATGAAGAGTGGGTGTGAGGTGATGGCAAGGATGATGGAGAGGAAGTTGATCGATACCGCAATGGGAGCGGCAAGGTAACGAAGATTGACCGTGCCAATGTGTTGACGCGCTACTGCTCGACGCCACCTTCCATATTCGAAGTACTGCTTCGCAAGGAGTCGGAAATTCTTTCGTGGACGATAGGTGACATGAAGTCGTGGATCGAACCAGACCTTGCCGCCGTTAGAACGAAGACGGTAGTTCAGCTCCCAATCCTGCGCCCGGGTGAAGCGTTCATCGAACCCGCCAATCGCCTCCAAAGCCGACTTCTTGAAGACGCCGAGATAGACCGTGTCACTCTCGCCAGCTTCTCCACCGGTATGAAACCTCGAACTTCCAACGCCCAGTACCGAGCGCATCGCACGAGCAACTGCTCTCTGGAATCGAGTGATTCCTTCTGCTGCCATGACGCCGCCAACATTGACTGCGCCGGTAGTAAGAAGTGTCTCGATCGCATTCCTGATGTAGCAGGGATCGATCTCACTATGTCCATCCAGTCTGACGATGTACTCGTAGCGAGACCTC
>JBJTGO010000165.1:0-1996 GCA_046093985.1 Actinomycetota bacterium | reverse complement strand
TGTGATCGACGAGTCCGAGGGTCGAGTCAAAGTCTTCGCCGGAGAGCGCGTCGTCGAGTCCTACATGCTCGGCGCTACTGGTTACGTGAACCCTTATGCCAACTACATCCCTGAAGCTTCGACTCTCATTTGCGAGTTACTCGCCAAGAAGGAGTATGCGAAGGCTGAGCGAATCTCGTTCTACATCAACAAGATCGATCACCTGATCGCCAAGGGTCACCCGCTCTATGGCCATCAGTGCTACTCCAAGGCGCTCGCTGCGGCCCGCGGCTATCCCGTTGGGGATGTAAGACCGCCAATCACTACTTTCGCATCTCTCGGGGACGAGGGTCGAGATCGACTCAAGACGCTGATGGGGATGATCGAGGAGCTCAACGCGCTCCTGCCTAATCTCTGATCCGCTCGCCTCGCTCTAACTTCGACCAGGTTCAAAGCTTTGAAGTGATGACCCGTCCCGCTTGAACAACGAGTTCTATATTTCGAAGATTCTGCGGATCATCGAGAGGATTACCTTCGAGCGCGATGAGATCGCCCTCGAAACCCTCTCGAATCTGACCGAGTGAGTTCTCTTGTCTGATCAGGGATGCTGCCGTGCTTGTGATCGATTGCAGGGATTTCAAGGTACTGAGCCCCGCATCATGCATCAAGAAGAGTTCGTGGAGTGCGGCCGGGATACCGTCGACGAGATCACCTGGTGGGTAATCGGTGCCATTGGTCATTCGTAAATCCGCTTTGATTGCCAACTTCGCACTCGCTAAGTGACGTTCACTTGCCTTGAGCGCATTCTGGATCGAAGGTTCTTCGAAGCCCTTCGCTCGCATCCATGACTCTGATCTCGTCACACAGAGAGTCGGTGAATAGAAAACGTTCTTCGCCTTCATCGCATCGACAGTCTCTTGATCCATCACATACCCATGTTCGAAGGAAGTGACACCAAGACGAAGTGCTTGTTGGATCGCTTTCGACTCCCCCGCATGTGCGACGACGTAGGTGCCATGTTCCTCTGCCGCCTTTACTGCGCCACTAATCTCATCATCACTCATCTCCGGAACATCAGGACTCTCTCCAGCATGAGCGAGACCTCCGGTGATGAAGATCTTGATGTGATCAGCGCCGGCTGCAAGCTCTTCACTCGCTGCGCGGTAGAAACCATCGAAATCCTTGGCATAGGAACAAGCCCCTCCCTTGCCATGCCCATTCGGAGTCGAGATCGCACGGCCAGCGCCGAAGATCCGAGGTCCTTCAAACCAGCCTGACTTCGAGGCAGCGCGAAGCATCAAATCTGCTTGATTCTGCTCATGAACCGAGCGGAGCGTGGTGATACCGGCTTTGAGCGCTTCATGAGCGCGTTGCGCCGATCGATAGGCGGTAACAGCTGGATTCTCATTGGGATCAGTGAGTGAGAATGGAAAGACCACAGAGAGATGGGTGTGGCAGGAGATCAATCCAGGTAAGAGATAGCGACCACCGAGGTCGATAACTTCTTCGCCTCGCTCCAAGGAGGAAGCGACTCGATTCGATTCACCAATCTCTGCGATCTTGCCACTCTTATCGACTCGTACGGCTTTGCCGGAGATGATGCGACCATCGATGACATCGACGATCTGAGTGTTGGTAAAGATTGTCACTTGGCGAAGTTCAAAGTCTTCACTGGTGCACCCTCGACCTGCAGGACGCAAGAGACTTTACGTCCATCTGCCAGTGCGATCTGACGAGGGACTTCGGTAGCGCAACTTGCCATCGCCATCGGGCATCGAGGGTGGAATCGGCAACCGGTTGGTGGGTATGCCGGATTTGGCACATCTCCAGGGAGGTCGAGTGGCATGAATGCTTTGCCATCTGCATGTGGGATCGCTGACATCAAGGCCTTCGTATATGGATGTGACGGAGCGTTCCAGATCCCTTCAGTCTTGCCGGTCTCGACGATCTTGCCGAGATACATCACTGCGACGCGATCGGAGATGCGACGGACGATGGAGAGATCGTGGGAGATGAA
>JBJTGO010000164.1:0-9464 GCA_046093985.1 Actinomycetota bacterium | reverse complement strand
CTCAATGAATCGGAGGCGCGCTACCTCGCGGCGAGTGAGAGCGCACCGATGGAAGAGGTGCTCGTATCACTCACTCGCCATGCAGAGATCGTCGTTGTGAAGCGGAATGAATCCGGTGCCGTTGCTATAGATGCATCCTCTGGTCAGATCCTCAGTGACCGACAGCCGCGGAAAGATCCGGTCGATAGCACAGGGGCAGGAGATAGTTTCGCTGCTGGATTCATGGCGGAGTGGATCAAAGAACGTGATCTTCTCGCCTCTATCAAGAGTGGAAATGAGATGGCAGGGCGATGTGTCCAAGTCATCGGCGCACGCCCTCGCAAATCCCCCTGATTCGCACTCCAGCAAGGCAGAATCCACCCCGTGCCAAAGTCATCTACCAAACAGGCGACCAAACAGAAGACCCAAGGTCCTAAACCAGGCGAAGACGCGGGGCGCATCGTCGATATCGATGTCGCTTCCGAGATGTCAGATTCCTTTTTGGAATATGCCTACTCGGTCATCTACTCCCGTGCGTTACCTGATGCTCGTGATGGATTGAAACCAGTACATCGCAGGATCCTCCATCAGATGGTCGAGATGGGACTTCGCCCTGATCGTGGTCACGTCAAGAGTGCGCGAGTCGTCGGTGAGGTGATGGGAAAACTCCATCCACATGGTGATGGTGCGATCTACGACGCGTTAGTGAGAATGGCGCAGAACTTCTCGATGCGACTTCCACTCGTCGATGGTCACGGCAACTTCGGCTCCCTTGATGCAGGTCCTGCTGCGATGCGTTACACCGAAGCACGTCTTGCCTCTGCAGCGATGGCAATGGTCGATGAGGCAGATGAAGAGACCGTTGACTTCGGAGCAAATTACGACGGTCAGCTCTTGGAGCCACTCGTTCTACCCGCCGCATTTCCCAATCTCTTGGTCAATGGCGGCAGCGGTATCGCAGTGGGAATGGCGACCAACATGGCGCCACACAATCTTGGCGAGGTCATCGCTGCGACAAGGCACTTGATCGAGAATCCAAAGGCGACCCTCAAGCAACTGATGAAGTTCATCCCAGGTCCAGACTTTCCAACCGGTGGCGAGATCCACGGCCTCGAAGGTGTCGTCGATGCCTACAGCACAGGTAAGGGATCATTCCAACTTCGAGCCACTGTCGAGATCGGCAAAGTGACGAGTCGAAAACAAGGTCTGACCATCACCGAGCTCCCCTTCACGATTGGACCTGAGAAGGTGGTCGAAAGAATCTCAACCCTTGTGAAGTCGAAGAAGGTGCAAGGGATCTCCGACATCATTGATCTCTCGGATGGTCAGAATGGCACCCGTGTCGTCATCGAGATCAAGAACGGATACGAGCCAGAGAAGGTCTTGGAACAGCTCTACAAGCTCTCGCCGCTCGAGGATCAATTCTCAATCAACGCCGTCGCTCTGGTCGAAGGTAAGCCGCGGACTCTGGGGCTGAAGGAACTCCTTGACGTCTTCATCGCACACCGGATCGATGTGGTGAGGCGTCGATCGATTTATCGCAAACAGAAGTCCGAAGAGAGATTGAAGTTGGTTGAAGGGCTACTGAAGGCAATCGTCGATATCGATAAGGTGGTCAAGATCATCCGCGGAAGCGAGGATGCGAACGTCGCCAAGGCATCGTTGATCAAGACCTTCAAACTCGACGACGAGCAGGCGACCTACATCCTCGACATGCCTCTCAGGCGCCTCACCAAAGTCTCGAAGGTAGAACTCGATAAAGAGTCGGCCGATCTCAAGGCCGCGATCAAGGCCCTCGCCGCCCTCCTTGGAAGTGAAGAAGCAATCCGAACACAGGTTTCGACAGAGCTCGAGGAACTCGGAAAGAAGTTCGCCACACCTCGGCGAACTCGCTGCATCGCCTAATCCTTCAACCTTTACTTGAGCCTTACCTTGGCGCGATTTCCGTAATCATTCCGTGATGCGCCGTGCACCGGAAAGTTCATGGCGCAACCTTAGGATTCCGACACACAATCATTCGCGTCGCTCTCACGATGCCTTCCCTTCTGATTGTTAATCGATCGGTTAACTGGTCACGTCGCACCTCAGCGCGTGACCCTTGAGAGGAGAAAGATGATCAAGCGCATTACAGCCGTCGTGGCTGCAGTGGCACTTGCATCCCTCGGATTCGCAGCACCATCACAAGCTGTATCTGAGAAGGATTGCGCAAAGAAAGCCGTCTGGTGCATCGGACTTGTAACGGATATTGGCAAGGTTGATGACAAGTCGTTCAACCAATCTGCATGGGAAGGCGCGAAGACTGCTGCAAAGCAGCTAAATGGCCTCTCCAAGTATGTAGAAACTCAGGATCCAAAGGATTACGCGACTAACATCGCCCTGTTTACTGACAAGAAGTACGACATCATCGTCACCGTCGGCTTCCTGATGGCAGATGCAACCGCTGCCGCTGCTGAGAAATATCCCAATGTCCTTTTCATTGGTGTCGACCAGTTCTATGGTGGCACTGCAAAGAACTACACCGGACTCGGATTCCCCGAGGATAAGGCTGGCTTCATCGTCGGATACCTTGGTGGCTACCTCACCAAGTCCGGCAAGACGGCCGCAATCGCTGGCGGGCCAGACTCGATCCCACCAGTTCGTAAGTTCATTGAAGGCTTCCGTGAGGGTGTCGCATTCGCAGCCAAGGAGCAAGGTAAGACATTCCCTGCGTCCTCCACTGTGTACTACACAGGAGCGAATGCATTCAATGATCCAGCATGGGGTGCATCCACTGCTGCTCAATACCTAACACAGGGTTATGACGTGATCTTCTCTGCAGGCGGAAAGACCGGTAACGGTGGACTCGCTCGAATCGCTCAACAGAAGGGTGCCTATTGCATCGGTGTCGATACCGATCAGTGGAACACCGTCCCTGAGGCGCAGAACTGCTTGGTCACTTCTGCAATGAAGTTGATCCCAGATGGTGTCATCACTTTGGTGAAGGCAGCTAAGGCAAACAAGTTCCCTGGTGGTTACTACCTTGGAAAGGTTGCTGCAGCTCCTTACCATGACTTCGACAAGAAGATTCCAACTTCTGTAAAGAAGAAGGTCGCTGATGTCACTAAGAAGGTCATCAAGGGAACAATCCCTACCAACGTAAAGCCATAAGCTAGATAAGTAATCAGAGGGATCAAAGCAATTTGATCCCTCTGATTCATTTTCGGAGCAACAATGAAGAACGCGGTCTCAAAGGACAATGAGGCTCTCGAGCCGATGGCTGGAATTGACGCGTCCTGGCGCGAGATTCCCAGAAACTTTCTGGATCTATCCATTCCCCCGACAAAACCCTTGCCTGCATTGACAATGCGTTCTCGCTGGGTACTTTTCTCTCAGGTGTCGGAGACTCGCTTTTCGACCACGAGAGGTGTTCTATGAAGCATGTGAAGAGTGCGATTACGCCGATCGTGGCTCTCATAATCGCCTTCCTGCTCGGTGCGCTACTTATGGTCCTGCAAGGTGCGGACCCTCTTCTTGCCTACCAATCTCTGTTCTACAACGCATTTGGAACATCTGCTGGAATCGCAGAATCACTAGGTAAATCGACACCTTTGATATTTAGCGGACTCGCCGTCACAGTGGGAATCCGTGCCGGACTCTTCAACATCGGTGCCCAAGGTCAATTGATCTCTGGGGCCCTGGCAGCCGCCTGGGCAGGGCACCAGTTCACTGGCCTACCAACCATCATTCACTTACCACTTTCTTTACTCTTCGGAATCACCTTTGGCGCACTTGTCGGAGCCATCGCAGGCGCACTCAAGGCCTTTCGCGGTGTTCATGAGGTGATCACGACCATCATGCTCAACTCGATCGTCCTTCAGCTTGCCGAGTACCTCTCCAATGGCCCGTTGAAGGAGGAAGGTCAGATCATTGCAAGAACGGCACCGATACAAGAAAGCGCCGTTATCCCTCCGATCTTCAATCTTCCACTTGGATTCTTTCTCGGTCTCGGGGTCACCTTCATCGTCTGGTGGATCGCAAAGAACACCACCATGGGATTCTCATATGAGACTGTAGGAAGGAATAAGAATGCCGCCTGGTATGCCGGGATTTCTGTAAAGCGCGTGACCCTCGGAGCGATGTTGATAAGTGGTGCTCTCGCCGGACTTGGTGGGGCTATCGAGACTCAAGGTGTGGTTGGTCGATTCGAGCCAGCATTCAATGCGGGCCTCGGATTCGACGGAATCACGATCGCACTCTTGGGTAGGGCCAACCCCTTGGGTGTCATCCCTGGCGCAATTCTCTTCGGAGGTTTGCGCGGGGCCGGTCCGAACATGCAGTTCGATGCCGGGGTCAGTCCTGACATCATCGAATTGATACTTGCACTCGTACTCTTCTTCGTCACTGCGCCTCTCATCGCGAAATGGTTCCGACTCAAGCACGGCAATCAGTTATCCGTAACGAGCGGATGGGGGAACTAAGTGAAACGCATGTTCTCTAAGAGTCTGCTCTCAACATATGCCGTCATTTTGGTGATCGGCTATTTCTACTTCCGCGATTCCTTGGTTACGACTTCAGTCGCTGGGTCAGCTCTTCTCTTCGGACTACCACTCGCAATGGCCGCGATGGTTGGAATTCTTTGTGAGCGAACTGGAGTGGTCAATATCGGAATTGAAGGGACGCTCCTCTTCTCCGCCTTCTTGGGATTCTTCATCGGCGCGATCAGTAAGAACCTTCTGGTGGGCGTTGCCTCTGCGCTAGTTGGTGGCATCATCATGAGTCTCTTGCTTGCCGTCTTGACTGTGAATTGGAAGATGGATCAGATCATCGCCGGAACGATTATCAACATCCTTGCAGCGGGTTTGACTTCATTCTTCTATAAGCAGGGGTATGCCCTCCCTGCCATCCTTCCGCGTTGGAATATCCCGCTACTTTCCGACTTGCCGTTCATCGGCCCAGTCCTCTTCACTCATGGACCTTTGACCTACGCAGGATTGATATTGATCATCACGCTCTGGGTCTGCCTTTTCCATACGCGTTGGGGGCTTCGCTCAAGATCCATCGGAGAGTATCCGAGTAGCGCGGATGCCGCAGGTATCAGAGTCAACAGATTGAAGTACTTGAATCTCATCTTGGCCGGTGGTTTTGGCGGTCTGACTGGAGCGTACCTAGCGCTCGAACTAGTTGGCTCCTTTGATCGTGGTTTCTCCGCCGGAAAGGGATTCACCGCACTTGCGCTCATGATCTTCGGTAGGTGGAATCCTCTGGGTGCATTGGGAGCTGCGATCTTCTTCGGTACGGCACAAGCCATAGCAAATCAATTGATGATCACTGGCGTGGTCAACATCCCACAGCCATTCATCAACATGTTGCCTTACATCCTGACAATTGCCGTCTTAGCAATCTCGGCAGGCAAGGTCAGGCCGCCTGCAGCCGCTGGACGTCCATATGAGAAGGAAAACTCGTGAAGCCGATATTGGAAGTTCGCAACCTTTCCAAGAGTTTCGGTCAGGTCGTCGCCAACGAGAACATCTCTTTGACCGTGCAGCCAGGGGAGATTGTCGGACTGCTCGGCGAGAATGGCGCAGGTAAGTCCACTCTCGTCAAAGCTGTCTTCGGAATCCTCAAGCCCGACTCGGGCCAAATCTTGGTAGACGGTGAGGAAGTGCCATTCGGTGACACAGCAACAGTGATCGAACGTGGCGTTGGCATGGTTCATCAGCACTTCCAACTCGTTCCCGTGATGTCAGTGACGGAGAACATCTTCTTGGGCGATGAACCTCGACGAGGACTCTTGATTGATCGAAAGGGTGCCAAAGAGGAAGTTCTACGCCTCTCCAAACAGTTTGGTCTCGAAGTGGATCCTGATGTTCCGGTCGAAGACCTTCCGGTGGGAACTCAACAGCGCGTAGAGATTCTCAAGGCACTTCGCAAGAATGTGCGCTTGCTCATTCTCGATGAGCCATCGGCGGTCTTGACCCCTCAAGAGACTGACGAGCTTCTCGAAGTGATCAAGGGGCTGGCAAAGCAGGGCGTTGGCATCATCCTCATCACGCACAAATTGAGAGAAGTCATGGCCGTTGCTGACCGTGTTGTAGTTCTGCGTAATGGAAAGATGGTCGGTACGACGACTCCTCATGAGACGGATGAAGGTGGCTTGGCGCAGATGATGGTGGGTCGGACAGTCATTCTCGATGTAAAGAAATCGCCCGCCAAGCCCGGGAAACCGGCCCTCACAGTCAAGGACTTGAAGGTGAGAGACGATCGCGGACTGCTTGCAGTCCAAGGTGCAAACTTCGAAGTGCGTGAAGGAGAAATCCTCGGTATCGCCGGTGTTGAAGGTAATGGACAGCGCGAGTTAGTCGAGGCCATCTGTGGCATGCGCGATCGAGTCAGTGGCGAGGTTCTGGTTTCCGGACAAGCGACCAAGAACCTCAATCCTCATGCGGTCCACGCCGCCGGCGTCGCCCATGTGCCAGAAGATCGCGAAAAACACGGTCTTGTCGCTAGTTACTCCATTGCCGACAACTTGGTCCTCAATCGTTTCGATCAATCACCATTTGCTTCATCCTTCGTACGGCGCCTTGACGCAGTGTCTGACAATGCGGTTGAGCTGGTGAAGAAGTTTGATGTCAGAACACCCTCTGCAGAGAATCCAGCAAGCTCGCTCTCGGGTGGAAACAAGCAAAAAGTGATCGTTGCCCGAGAATTGAGTCAAGGACTAAAGGTATTAGTAGCCGCTCAACCGACTCGTGGCGTCGATGTCGGTTCAATCGAATTCATCCATAAGCAGTTGATTAGCGCTCGCGATAAGGGCGCTGCAGTCCTACTCGTCTCGGCAGAGCTTGATGAGGTGCTCTCACTTGCCGATCGCGTTGCTGTCATCTCGGGCGGGAAGATCGTCGCAACGGTGGACGCCGAAGGCGCTGATCGGAACTACATCGGACGCCTTATGGCTGGGCTCAAGGAGTAGTCCGACCGAAGATGATCGGAATCATCGCCGGAACCGGCTTCTACAACCTTCCCGCTCTCAAAGGGCAACCTAGCCAGGAGATCAAGAACCAGTTCGGCACTGCGAAGATCACCCGCGGCAGATGGAATGGTGTCGAAATAGCCTTCTTGACTCGACATGGAAGCGATCACAGTCTTCCCCCGCAACGAGTCAACTATCGAGCGAATATCCAAGCCCTCAAAGACCTTGGCGTCTCCTATGTCATCGCTGTCAATGTCGTCGGTGGCATTGATCCCACTCTCAAACCTGGTGACCTTCAATTGGTAGAGGACTTCATCGACTTCACCTCCGGCCGAGAGCACACATTCTTCGACGGTGTGCAACCAGAAGGCGTCAAGCATGTCGATGTGATGGATTGCTATGACGCAACGGTTCGAACTGCGATGCGAGCGAGCGCTGCTTCACTACATATTCCACTTCGTGAAGGTGGCATCTACGCCGGCTACAACGGCCCCCGTTTCGAGACTCCGGCTGAGATTCGTTTTGCAGCGCTCGCTGGTGCAACTGTCGTGGGTATGACGGGATGTCCTGAGGTCTCGCTTGCTCGCGAAGCAGGGCTTCGCTATGCAGCGATCGCAGTGGTGGCCAATCCTGCTGCCGGGCTTTCGAAGGAACCCATCACAACCGATGAGATTGGGCGCGTAATCGAAGCCGCGAGTGCACGAGTTGTTGCAATCATCGAAGGCGCCCTCCCCCTCCTTGATGCCAAGAGTTAGAAGACGATGTCTCAGCGAATCGTTCTAGATCGCATCGATTTCCTGGTCACTGTCGATGGAAACGATTCTGTCCTTGAAGGTGCTGCGATCGCGATCGAGGATGGAAAGATCGTCGAGATCGGATTGTCAGGATCTCTCGCAGGTGACGAACGAATCGATCTCTCAGGTCATCTCGTCGCACCAGGATTGATCAATTCGCATACTCACCTTGCTATGGCCCTCCTTCGAGGCTGGGCAGAAGGCGTTGACCTGCAGGGCTTCCTGGAACGGGTCTGGGCTGCTGAAGGCGCGATCATGGATCCGCAGACGTGCGAACTTGGTACCGAACTCGGCGCCCTTGAAGCCCTTCTTGGCGGCACGACGACGACTCTCGACATGTACTTACATCCCGAGTCGACACATCGAGGTGCGGTTCGGGTGGGACTTCGCCATATCTCTGGTCCCATCTTCTTCGACTTCCCCGGTCTCGATGCGATGCAGTGGCACGAAAGAATCGAATACGCGCGTCTCTGGCCAGAGAAGGTGTCGCAGATCGGCGGTCCTGAGGTACCGCTCTATCTGATGCCACACAGTACCTACACCGACTCACCCGAACACCTTGGAGAGGTGACGCAGAGTGCGGAAGAGATCAACGCCTCGATTCATCTCCATGTATCGGAGACGGTCGCCGAGAATGAGGATGTTGCGAGGCGCTACCAGAAGAGTCCCGTCGAAGTATTGGAATCATCCGGGATGCTCTCGCGCCATGTCGTCTATGGACATGGAGTGCACTTGAGCGATCATGATCTCGAATTGACTAAGGGTGCAGGTGCTGCAATCGCGCATTGCCCTGGTAGCAATATGAAGTTAGGAAGTGGCTTGATTGATCTGAGCAGGCTCCATCAAGCGGGTATCACGGTGGGGCTTGGCACCGATGGTTGTTCTTCCAGTAATGACCTCGATATGTGGCAAGCGCTGCGAATGGCTGCTCATGTTCACGCGATCACCTCATCCCCTGCCCGGGTGAGTGCATCGAAGATCTTCGCCGCTGCAACGCGAGATGCCGCAAAGGCGCTGATGATCGATCATCTTGTGGGTAGTGTCGAAGTGGGGAAGCGAGCAGATCTCATCGCGCTCGACCTCAACAAACCACATCTGACACCTATTCACGATATCCATGCGCTACTTGTCTTCGCTGCCGGACGCGGTGATGTCACCGATGTCTGGGTCGATGGAGAGCGCGTCATAAAGGACTCACATCCGACTCGAGTCGATGCTGGCGAGATCATGACAAGGGCCCGTCAAAGGGCAGAATCCCTCAAGGACCTTCGGTGAACGACGCTTCGAGCCTCATTCGAGACCTTGGGCTACGTCCCCTCGAGGGTGAAGGTGGCATGTGGGCTCCGATCTTCAACAATGGCCAAGGCAGTGCCATCTACTTCCTCATCGAGAGCCCGGACTTCTCGGCCTGGCACCGGATTCCGGAACAAGAGATGTGGATCCATGTCGCAGGTTCGCCGATGCATCTCTATACAGTGGATGAGAAAGAGGATGTATCACTGGCAGTCCTTGATAACAATGGTCCACACTTTCAAAGCATCGTTGCCCCGAATCGCTGGATGGCTGCGAAACCAGCACGTGGTTGGTCCCTTGTCATCTGCGCACTGACTCCGGCCTTCACGGCGATGGAGCTGGCGACGCTCGATGAAGTGGAGTCTTGGGATCTAGATCCATCTCTTGGCAACGACGTGCGAGGCTTGATCCATGGTTGATCTCTCGCGCACAAAACGAATTCTCATCAC
>JBJTGO010000163.1:0-1771 GCA_046093985.1 Actinomycetota bacterium | reverse complement strand
GAGCTTGCATATGTGGGACGCGGTCTCTCTCGTTCGCTTCATCGTAGATGAGATCAAGAGATCTGGTTGCAACTTCACGACCTCCTACGCCACCAGCGCGCCTTGTCGGTGTCCCTCTTCAGTCAGCTCTGGATCATTGGGACCACTTCCAGAGAACTTCTTGAAGGGAGTCAGTGGAGTCTCACCATGACGGATCAGGTAGAGCGTCGTTGGAACTTCACTGCTGAGCAGTCGCTCCATCAAGTAATTGCGACGAATAGGCTCATAAGCGGTAGCGACCACACCATCGAGTGCATCATTGACCAGACGGTCGGCGTGCGTGTTCTCCTCGCGAGCGATCCAGCTATAGGTCACCAACTCTGGTCGATGCGCTGCGCGAGCCTGGGCCGCAAGTTTTCGCATCTCCGGATGCTTGATCTGCCATCGTCCCGACATCTGTTCTACGACGAGTTTGCTATCCATCCGTACATCGACTCGTGCTTCTATATCGATGCCGTTGACGGCCAAGAGCCCTGCAATCAGAGCGGAGTACTCCGCATAGTTGTTGGTAGCAGTCCCGATTGCTTCGGAGAGTTCTTGAAGGACGACGCCATTCTCCATCACGACTGCGCCGTAAGCGGCGGCTCCTGGGTTTCCTCTCGATCCCCCATCAGCGAAGATCACGAACTCGCGTGCCATCTACACCCTCACCAAGATCCTTCTTCACTCTTCACATCGGACGAGTTCATCATCAGGAAGGGACTTGATTCGAGTCAGCTCAACGGCATTGATGCTCAAGTGACAACCTTCGCACTGACCATCCTTGAGTCTCGCTGCTCCGATGCCACCGTTGGAATCCTTGATCTTGAGATAGAGGTCAAGCAACTCTTTGGAAACAGCCACCGCTTTCCCATCACGCTCTCTCACCACTTCGCTTCGCTTACTGTCAATCTCAGCAAGCGCAAGGTCACGATCTGCTGTCAGTCGCTCGACTTCCGATGAAAACCGTGCTCGCTCACTATCGTGGTGTTTGCGTCTCGACTCCACGTCGTCGATTCGGACCATGATCTCGAGTTCAACCTCCTCTAACTCCTGCTTACGTCGCTTCAAAGATTCGAGTTCACCTAAGAGATTCTGCAGATCCTTGGCGGAGGCCTGTCCGGAGTCGACGTAGTGCTGATCCTTGGTGATGCGAGCGGTCACCTGTTCTACATCCGCCTCAGATCTCCTAAACTCAACTTCGATATCGGACTTCTCGGTCGCACTCGCGACAGCAAGGGCATCGTGACTCTCAAAACCTTCAGTTGCCTGAGCCAATTCCTTGAGAACGGGGAGAGTCTTCGCTTGGTGGTCGAGGCGGGCGATTTGAAGGTCGAGATCTTGAAGCTCGATCAGGATCCTTTGCTCCTCAGCCGATGACTTCACCTGCGAATCCTATGACCGGGCCAGATCTCCGCCTATGTCTCAGATCTTTAGCGGTAAGTAGATACGAAATGCCGAGATAATTCGTTGAATTGAGAGTCTTGCCGAGGAATGCTTAGAGCATCAAGAGCAAAGACCCGGAGGATCGCCCATGAAGCCCCTAGCCAAGACTCTCTTGGTTCTCTTCGCCTTGATCCTGACTATCCCTACCACGTCAGCAAACACGCTCCCCGACGAACAGTTCGGCATTCCAACACCCGCAGAAGAGCAGATGCGTGGCTACTACGTCAATGAGATGGCGGAGTCGACTCAGAACACCTCTACCTATGTCAGCACTTGGGTCGGTGATCGAATTGGTTGGACTTCGAAT
>JBJTGO010000162.1:0-1309 GCA_046093985.1 Actinomycetota bacterium | reverse complement strand
CACTTAAGGAGCGCTATGGGTGCAGTCCGGCTTATCGATTTCGGTCTCTCGGAGGAATTCGGATACCTCCCACATTACGACCCCGCGAAGACTCTCTCTCCCGGTAACGAGGAGTGGGATCCATTCGCACTCGATCTCCCGAAACTGCTGATGGGTTCCGACTTTCGAAAACGCGTCAAAGAACTCAAGCCATTCGATATCTCGGCGCTCAAAGGTGAACCCGATGTCCAACGCGCGATGATGATCCTGAGTTATATCGGTCAGTCATATCAATGGAGCGATAACGAACCGGCACACACTTTGCCGAAGAACCTCGCACTTCCTTGGTACGAGGTCGGAAAACTCGTCGGTCGCCCACCGATCCTCTCCTATCAAAGTTATGCCAATGACAACTGGCGTCGCCTCAATCCAGCAGGTCCCATCGAGTGCGGAAATATCGCGCTCTTGCAATGCTTCCTCGGCGGACAAGATGAGGAGTGGTTCATCCTCATCCATATCGATATCGAGAAGAAGGCGGGCAAAGCGCTCAAAGCAATCGAAGATGCCCAAGCTGCAGTGGTCAAAGATGATGCCGACGCTCTTGAAGATGCGCTCGAGAACCTTCGCTCCGCTCTCGCTGCCATGTATCAAGTCCTCTGCCGGATGCCAGAGAAGTGCGATCCGTATATCTATTTCCATCGCGTCCGCCCCTACATCTTCGGTTGGCGTAACAATCCCTCACTTCCCAACGGCGTCATCTATGAAGGCGTCGATCAATACCAAGGAGTGGGCCAAACCTTCCGCGGCGAGACTGGCGCTCAGAGTGCGATCATCCCCGCGATGGATGGTGTCCTCGGGATCGAACATGAAAACGATGTCTTGCGCGAATATCTGATGGAGATGCGCACCTATATGCCACCCAAGCATGTCGCCTTCATCGAGGCAGTCGAACGGGGTCCATCGGTTCGCCAGATGGTGAAGAAGGTCAACCGCCGAACTCTGATCTCACTCTTCAATACCTGCGTCGAGATCGTCGGCGACTTCAGAGCGAAGCACCTCGAATATGCCGGCACCTACATTCACGCTCAAGCACAGGCAACCCCTGGAAACCCATCCGCAGTCGGCACAGGTGGCACACCCTTCATGGTCTACCTTCGCAAACACCGCGATGAGACCCGCTCACAGTTGATCAGTTAGTACCGTCCCCGCATGAGTTCGAGCGATACAGCGCAGACTTCAGTCTTCGACGCTCCTAGGCCGAACGAGTACCGCGAGATCCCAAAGGCGATCTCGAGGAGAGAAGCGCGCACCCTCGACCTACCACCAGGAC
>JBJTGO010000161.1:0-7791 GCA_046093985.1 Actinomycetota bacterium | reverse complement strand
GGGTTCCCGCAACGACTGTTCCAGCCGACTTTGTGTTATTGAAGACGCGAGAAGAGATTGATGTCCCTGAAATAGAAAGAGGCTTTCGAGAAATTGATATTGCACCGCTGACTATCGCTCGTGCAAGCCTTGGTATCACTGCAAGTAGCTTCACCATCACCTATGGCGATAGCAATCCCGTGACATCTACCTCGGTGACCTTCTCCGGTCTTGCTGCCGGTGATTCGATCACCTCGGTAACGATTACCTATAGCGGATCAGGCTTGACAAGTTATGGCCCTACCACCGTTGCTCCCACCGATGTCGGCACTTACACACTCAACGCCTCTGCACCCGTCTTCTCCGCTGGTTCAACCGGAAGCGCCTCCACCTACACCATTACCTATAGTCCGGGCCTTCTTACAATTTCAAGAGCCGTGCTGACTGTCACATCGATAAGTGCCTCTGTGACCTATGGGGATGCTCGACCTACCCTTTCACCGGCTATTACAGGTTGGAAGTTCAGTCAGACAGCGTCCTCTGCCGCGGGCTTCATTTCAGGTACTTGTAGTACAAGTTACACAGTTTCGACGAATGTTTCAGCGTCTCCCGTGGCGACATCTTGCCTTGGTTATTCGGCTGGTAACTACTCCTTTATGTACGTCAGCGGTGCAATATCAATTTCTCGAAAGCCTCTTTCTATTTCAGGGACATCAATCTCTTCTCGCGTCTTCAATAACACAAAGTCGGCTGGAACAGTCGTTGCGGGAACCCTGAGCGGCCTGATGAATGGTGAACGACTTACAGTGACTGGAGTAGGCTCAGATTACAGTTCCGAGAATCCTGGAACCTATACCAGCACAGTCACCTATACGCTGGGCAATGATTCTGGTGGTAATGGGCTTGCAGACAATTACACGCTTAGCACTCAATCGGGCATCAGCGGAACTATCACACCTATTGCTGTTGGTTTCAATCTAACTTCAACGCTTGGCCTTTCCGATGTGTTCAGCGCAAGTTTCGGTAACAAGATCAATCCGGTGACTTTGACGGCCACGGTGAACGAAGCAGGAGATGTGGCATTTCAATATTCGACCAATGGTGGCAGTACATGGACCAATGTCAGCGGCTGCACGGCCGTAGCTGTCGTTCTATCTGGCGGAAATGGTGCTGCGAACTGTAATTTCAATTCGCCAACAGACGGAGCAATACTTTTTAGAGCGAACTTCACGCCTACCGATATCAGCAAGCAATCGAGGACGGCGTCATTAGAAACCCGAATCGTGCCACGACCATCAGTGACGTCATTTAGTAATTCATCAGGAACGACAATCACTTCTGCGGCACGAGGCTCCACCATCGCAATCAATGGTCTGAACTTCCTGGGAGTGACGTCCATTTCGTTCAATGGTTCGTCCGCCTCCATGGTTGGAGTAAGAGCTACCTCCACTCGGATCATCGTGAACGTTCCCGCAGGCGCCACCACGGGTCTTGTGAAGGTAACTACTCTCTATGGTGGCGAGAGTGTGGGTCTTTCCCTCACCATCCCGTAATCTGTGAATCTAGTCGACAGAACCAAAAACTGCCTTCACCAGAATTTGACCTTGGTCCAGACTCTCGCTAGTTGAGAGGCTCGTCGTAGCACCCATCTCTGTCCAAGATTGACTCTCCCTAACTGCAATACTAAATCTGAGTGCACGCAGTACGTCCGACTCAGCTTCATTACTTCTAGTTGATGCTACAAAGTGCAGGTGCATCAATGGAATTGATTCAGAAAGTGCTTCATTTTTTCGGAACTCAGCTAGGTCTCTAGCGAGTTGCTCCGCGTCGACTCTGTCGTAGATCTTTGAAAATCCTTGAGATCGAACCTTGCTGACTACTTGAGCGTCTGATGTGAGCCCAGATCCGCCGCTCGTAATGGCCGGAACGAATGAGATGGTTGCGAGGAAAATGACAGATAGTGCGATCAATAGGTCAGCAAAGACCCATCCTGATTGGCTTACTGCCCCATCGTCGTGCTCATCAAGGCTGAGATCAATCATTTCGTTTTCTCACCTCATTGAGGCCTCGCTTGAGAACCATAATCTCACGCATAGCAGTTATGTAGCTTGGGAAACCCTTTACAGTCTTGCCCAGATCACTTGACAACTTCTCGAGGCTCTGAGTAGCTCGACTCAGGTTACGAATTGAAGTTGCAATCTGTCGATTTACGGTTAGCGGTGGGAGGGTTTGTTGCTGAGACAGATATTCGCTGATCTCTTGCAACAAGAGGAATCGCTGCTCTAAGGGAAATGAATCTTGTCTCCTGATCAGGCCTTCTGATCTTAGTCTTAGTACTTGCGCCACTATGGTGAGAAGCATGATGACTGCCAAGATGAAGAAGTCTATGAGTGCGATAGAGCTCAATTTCCATATTGGATTCAAGTCACCATAGCCTCCTTGCCAGAATTCCAAGAAGTTGACGACGATGGCCTCATTCTTGGCAATGAATTCTGAGAAGCTTGAACTGGCCTCTGAGATCGCAATCCATGTAATTGTGACTGGTAGGAAGACAATCACGTTTCTCAGGAAGAGGAGCCTCTGTTGCAGCATTCGTAAGTGTTCCACTGCCGGATGTTTGGGCTTGGGAAGAAGAGCTTCGATATCCCGTTGCGCCCAAAAGTTCAAGAATCGTTGGTCACGCAAGTCCTCAATGAGAGTAGAGACTTCAAATTCTGTTCGCAATCCATTTATAACCGCCCATTGCTCCACTCTTTGAGCTAGATCAAGATGGATCTTGGAGCGCAACTGACGAGATTTCCGCACTCACAAAGAATATCTCCGGAAGGCGTGGGAATACTGTTATTGGAGATACTTGATTTGCTGGTACAGGTACTTCAGATGGCGGTAGAAGGCCAACACTCATAGACTCCTTGGATGCGTCGCTTTTCCCTTACTCTTTTCTCTCTTCTCCTGACCGTGGGTTGCTCTTCCCAGAGTGCCACATCCGATTTCACACCAGCCGACACCAACTTCGCAGAGATGATGATCCCGCATCATGAACAGGCAGTTGTCATGTCCGAGATTGCCCTCGCTAATTCTGAGGATGTAGAAGTTCAGGATCTCGCGAGTGCGATCCTGGCTGCTCAAGCTCCTGAGATAGATCAAATGAAGAGTTGGCCAGGCGTGAATCCGAGCCTTCACTCAGGACACTTGATGGATGGCATGCTCTCAGACTCTGAAATCGAAGCTCTCCGTCAGGCGATGGGGAAGTCTTTCGATCTCCTCTTCCTGGAAGGGATGATCAAGCACCATCTTGGAGCAATCGTGATGGCGGAAGATGTCAAAGGTTCGGTAAACTCCGAAGTCAAAGACCTCGCCACTGCGATCATCTCAACCCAAGAGCGAGAGATCGCGAAGATGCGCTCCATGCTCGATCAGCGTAGGTAAGAAATTAGCGCCGCTCTGCAATTCCCTGCATAACAAGGCCGATCGCGACAAATGCCAGTCCCAGTGTTGCAAGTGGCGTGATTGATTCATTGAGAAGCCAGATTCCGAGGATCGTTGCTGTGAGGGGATCCGCAAGGAGAAGTGTTGCTGTCGGTCCAGGGGAGAGTCTCGTCAGTCCAACGACTTGAAGTGTGTTGGCTAGAGCCATACTGATGGCGCCGAGATAGATGGCGGTAAGGATTCCCGGTGTCGTGGCGATCCAAGTGAGCGAATCTCCTATGAGTAGCGGAAGCAGAAGGAGCGCACTGAGGCTGTAGGCAACTGCGGGTAACTCGACAGGATGGCCCCCACGATTGAGTTCATATTTTGCGCCATTGACGTAGCACCCTGTTGCGAGCCCTGCGCCGAGCGCCATTGCGATTCCAAGCGTGTCAACCATCTCCAGTTGCTCCCACGATCGAAGCAAGAGTCCAATCACTGCAAGTGATGTGGCGATGATCCAAATCCTCTTGAAGGGAGCTTTGAATAGCACGCGACCAATCACTCCTGTGAAGAGAGGCATGGTTCCGATTGTGATGACCGTGCTGAGTGCGACACCGGTTCTAGTCGTCGCACCAAAGAAGAGTGGTTGGAATGCAGCGGTACTGAGGGCCATTACCCAAACGCCGCCGCGCCTTACCACGCTTCCCAGATTCCTCCGACTTCCACCAAAGAGCGGAAGGAGAAGAAGGAGGATCAATCCTCCGACTCCTACGCGTGCGACACCAAGACTCGTCGTCGAAGCCTCAGCGGGGGCGAGTGCAACTACCGTCCCCGCAGTTCCTAGAAGCGTTCCAGAGAGTAGGACTGCCACAATTGAGCCAACATTTCTTTGGCTCCGAATCACTCTAGTCACTTCGTTACCTTACTCAAGAATTCGTTGCTCGAGATGAGATGGCTTATCTCTGTTCTGGAGATAACATCTCGCCATGGCAGGTCGCCATTTCGATGTCATCATCATCGGTTCAGGCTTCGGTGGCTCTGTCTCTGCGCTGAGGCTCATTGAGAAGGGTTACAGCGTCGCTCTCCTCGAGGCAGGTCGGAGATTCGAAGAGAAGGACTTCCCTAAGACTTCTTGGCGCATCAATCGTTTCCTTTTCTTCCCGCGGTTGGGATTGAAAGGTTTGCAGCGCATCCATGCCCTACCCGATGTCTTGATCTTGGCTGGCGCAGGAGTCGGTGGTGGTTCGCTCGTCTATGCAAACACTCTCTATCGTCCACCAGCGAGTTACTTCAATGATCCACAGTGGTCCTCGATCACTGAGTGGAGCGCAGAATTAGATCCTTGGTATGACCAAGCATCACGCATGCTTGGTGTCGCGCAGAATCCATTCCGATCCCCAAGTGATGATGCTATGTATGAAGTCGCTTGTGAGATGGGTCGAGAGGAGAGTTTCAAGCTCGCACCTCTTGGGATTCACTTCGGCAAGCCCGGTCTGGAAGTAGATGATCCTTACTTCGGTGGCAAGGGTCCAAAGCGTCGTGGTTGTACTCACTGTGGCGAGTGCATGACTGGCTGTAGGCATAATGCGAAGAACACGCTGCCAAAAAACTATCTCGGGCTCGCTGAGAGCGCAGGTGCGAAAGTCTTCGCAGAGACGACTGCGACAGCAATCAAGCCAGAGGGTGAAGGATGGTTGATTGAGACGCGATCAAGTGGCGTTTGGATCGGTAAAGGGGAGCGCTTTACCGCCGATCAAGTGATCGTCGCCTGTGGCACTTACAACACACTCAAGTTGCTTCACCAGATGAAGAGCAAGGGAACACTTCCCAGACTCTCTCCAACGTTAGGAGATCTTGCACGCACCAATAGCGAATCTCTGACTGCTGCGGTGATGAAGCGTGGCGAGAACGACTATTCGCAAGGTGCGGCCATCACATCTTCCTTCTTCCCTGACGAGAAGACCCATGTGGAACCGGTCCGTTATGGCAAAGGGAGCAATCTCATGGGGCTACTCCAGACTGTGATGACAGAGGGTCACAGCGCCTCGAAACGACGGAGGGGATGGATTCGTGCAGTCGCTCGTAATCCCGTCACTTTACTTCGCATCCTCAATGTGCGGCGCTGGAGCGAGCGATCGGTCATTGCCCTTGTGATGCAGAACATCGATAGTGCGATCACTGTCCGTGCCAAGCGCTCGATCTTCGGCTTTCGACTCACCTCAACCAACAATTCTGAGAACCCCAATGCCACTTACATTCCGGCCGCGAACGAAGTGGCAAAGTCGATCTCGAAACGTCATGGTGGACTTCCGGTCGGACATATCGGAGACCTCGTCAGCGCTCCCTTCACCGCACACTTCGTTGGTGGTTGTGTCATCGGATCCGACGAGAAGAACGGAGTGATCGATCCATATCACCGCGTTTGGAACTATCCGACGCTTCATGTCATCGATGGTTCGACGCTCACTGCAAACCTTGGTGTCAATCCCTCTCTTACCATCACCGCGCAGGCAGAGCGAGCGATCTCGCTCTGGCCTAACAAGGGAGATGAGGATCTAAGACCGAATCAGGGCGAGAGTTACAAGCGAATGCATGCCATTGCGCCAAAGACTCCAGTCGTACCTCAAGGCGCGATAGGAGAGTTACGAGTTCGCTGAACCTTCTTCAGTAAGTCGTTCTGTCATCTCTTTCCGACGGTTGGGCCACCGTGTGATCGGATAGTCAAGATTTCTGTAGAAATCCCTGATGATGGATTGCGTCAGCGCTTTCTTCTCTTTCACGACGAAGTGTGATGAACCAGGCACGATGGCGAGGCGTCCCAGTGGAAGCGCCTCATACATCGAGAAGGTGTGTTCGCTGGTGAAGGGTTCGTCATCACCGGCAAGAACGAGCGTTGGCACATTGATTCGCGCGAGATCCTTGAGCGAGAGGTTCGGCTCACTCATCCAGACTTCATAGGCCTTACGGACGATCGTCTCCAAGAGTTCAGGATCTTGGTCGGAACGCTCTGCAAAGAGGAGTTTCTCCTCTTCCGTCACATCGATGGTGAGAACATCGTGTGATGCGCCGCAATCGTGGTGGTAATTGGCACCGATCGCAACGATCGATGAGACTAAATCAGGACGCTTGAGAGCGATGTGAAGCGCGATGATCCCACCATCACTCCAACCGATGATATGTGCGGGTCCTTGAACTACATCCTCGAGGTAGGCAATCGCCTCGTCGGTCTGGAATTCAAAGTGATAGTAACCATCTCGGATCTTGGTTCTGCCGTGTGCAGTTCGATCATAGGCAAAGAGATGCAATCCCTTCACTGCCGGTGAGATCGTATCGATCCAACTCTCAGTGGAACTCAAACCACCGTGGAGTAGGAGTACTTTCTCTGGGTTTCGCTTGAAGAGTGGCTTCTTCTCGATGCTCCAGACCTGATGGCCACGTAGATCGATATAACTCAAAGGTCCGCGCCATCCATGATGTGACGATTTCCGCGGTCGAAGGTGAGGTAGTTCCAGGTCCAGTCGGCCATGGTTCCGACCTTATTTCGCCCACCTAAGAGATAGAAAAGATGGAGCCAGAGCCATGCAAACCATGCCGGCGCGCCAGCGATGCGAAGGCTCTTCGCCTCCACGACCGCCTTATGTCTGCCGATCGTCGCCATGGAACCTTTGTCGCGGTAGCTGAATTCTTTGAGTGAGCTTCGGAAGATCTGATCTGCGAGGAATCTCGCTTGTTGCATAGCAACTGGCGCCACCATCGGAAGTTTTCGACCATCTTTCCCTAGAACACCGGCGACATCACCGATCGCCCAGATGTTCTCAAAGCCTTCGACTTGAAGTGTCGATGCAGTCTTCACTCGACCTTGCTCGACCGGAAGTCTCAACTTCTCGATAGCGCTCTCGCCGCGAACTCCGGCTGCCCAGATCGTCACACGCGATGGGATCTCGGTTGAATCAGTAAGCAAGATGTGATCGGAATTGACTCGCGCCACTTTGGTGTTGGTGAGGACCTTGACGCCAAGGCGCTCTAAGTCAGATTTAGTTCGTGCTGAGAGGCGAGGATGGAAGGAGGGAAGCAACCGCTCTCCTGCCTCAATAAGGGAGATCGAGATTCGCTTCGCTGCACTTTCATGATCTCGCCGAAGGGGGCCACGTGCCAGTTCAGCGAGCGCGCCCGCCATCTCGACTCCGGTTGGGCCGCCGCCGACGATTGCAATCTCAAGCAGGCTTCCATCATCGATCCGGCAGAGATCTTCAAAGTGGCGCATCACCTCGCCGCGGATCCGAAGCGCCTCATGGACTGTCTTCATTCCGAGGGTGTTCTCGACAACTCCCGGAATACCGAAATCAGTCGTCTCGGAACCAAGCGCAACGACAAGATGGTCGTATTCGAGGAGTTCTGAAC
>JBJTGO010000160.1:0-1925 GCA_046093985.1 Actinomycetota bacterium | reverse complement strand
TTGGGTCAGATCAAGTTGATCGCAAATCGTCCAGATCAGTACTACGTCAATCTTGAGATCGCTAAGCCTCACCTTCTACTTACCATCGATCGCAACATCGATCGAGCAATGGATCTCGTGGTTCGAAGTGCGGTCCGTGGTGATTACATTCTCAATATTCTCGATGGCGTGAAGAACATCTTCGGCATTCGCTTTACCTTCGCCAATGGTGGTCTTTCGGTCGCCTATCAGGGAGAAACCTCGCAGAAGGTGAAGGCACGAATCGATCAAGAGATCGCTCGAATCAAGGCGAAGGAAGTGAAGTTCTAGCGTCCATTGGGATCTCGATGTAAGGCTTGATGTAAGGCTCAATCGATCGCGCAGTTAGGATTACCCCATGCAAGGTGCAGATCTCGATCAAAGTCAGTGGGAGCGCTTGCGGGAGCGAGCGATCGAAGTAATGCATCGTGCCTATGCTCCTTACTCCGAATTCAAGGTCGGGGTCGCAGCTTTCGTCGATGATGGGCGAATCGTCACGGGATGTAATGTCGAGAATGCGAGTTATGGCGTCGGTCTCTGTGCCGAGTGCGGACTCGTCTCTGATCTTGCTGCCAGTGGAGGCGGACGGTTAGTTGCGCTGGTTTGTGTCGATGGCGAAGGGAACCTTCTGCAACCCTGTGGACGTTGCCGACAGATCCTCTTCGAGTTCGGCGGCAACGATCTCTTGATCGCAACTCCCACCGGGATCCAATCCCTTGGCCAACTCCTTCCCTGGGCCTTTGGCCCGGAGAATCTCACCTGACCTCACTTCGACCATGACGCCAAAGAGTTCAAGTGGTGCGCTCTCCGCATCGATTCAAGCCAATCCCAATCTTGCGAAGAAGCCGACGCGCAAACAGATCCACGAACTTCCCACAGCCCGACTCCACGATCATCTTGATGGTGGGATCCGACCATCAACGATCATCGAACTGGCAGATGAGATCGGCTATGACGCGCTACCGACCGATGATGCAGAGGAGCTAGGTCGTTGGTTCGAAGAGTCCTGTAACTCCAAGTCCTTAGTTCGTTATCTCGAGACGTTCGATCACACGATCGCTGTGATGCAGCGACCAGAGGCGGTTCGACGAATCTCTCGCGAATGTGTCATCGATCTTGCTCGCGACAATGTGGTCTATGCCGAGGTTCGTGGCGCGCCTGAGTTATTCACTCGTGAGGGAATGACGATGGAGGATGTGGTTCGAGAGACGGTGATCGGATTCCAAGAGGGGATGGAAGCGGCGAAAGAAGAGGGTCACACCATCCGCGTCGAGTCGCTCCTCTGTGGCATGCGTCAGAACAATCTCTCCCGCGAGGCAGCAGAACTCGTGGTGAAGTTTCGCGATCGTGGCGTCGTCGGTTTCGATATCGCAGGCCCTGAGGATGGATTCCCGCCGACACTGCAACAAGATGTCTTCGACTACCTCCGTCGCGAGAACGCTCACTTCACGATCCACGCTGGTGAGGCCTACGGATTGCCATCGATCTGGGAAGCGATCCAACTCTGTGGTGCCGAGCGCCTCGGCCATGGCGTGCGGATCATCGACGATATCGATCTAAGTGGTCTTGCAACGGGTGGCGAAGCGAAGTTGGGACCGCTCGCCTCATATGTCCGAGATCGACGCATTCCATTAGAGCTTTGTCCAACCTCCAACCTGCAGACGGGCGCAGCCAACTCTTACGGTGAACACCCCATCGGGATTCTCAACGACCTTCGATTCCGTGTTACGTTGAATACTGATAACAGACTGATGAGCAATACCTCGATGAGCCATGAGATGGCGCAATGTGTCGAACACTTCGATTGGAATTTTGCAGACCTTCAGCGAGTGACGATCAATGCCCTGAAGAGCGCTTTCATCCCCTTCGATGAGCGACTCGAGATCATCGAGAACGTGGTCAAGCCA
>JBJTGO010000159.1:0-3805 GCA_046093985.1 Actinomycetota bacterium | reverse complement strand
CTATTGAGGTAGCGATCTCACAACCTAAACCCACCCCGACTCCGACTGCTCTTGCACCCACAACCGCAGTAGAGAAGCCGACTTCGAAGAAGACGATCACCTGCGTGAAGGGGACGGCGGTAAAGAAGGTCTCCGGTAAGTCACCTAAGTGTCCAAAGGGCTTCAAGAATCGCGCTTGAAGTAATTCACAGTAAGGCCCACTTCACAAGCGAGTTTGCCTCGTGGCACAATATGCGCTAGAACACATATTGGTCGCTGGAGACAAGAGGGGAAGTTGGCACTCGTGGTATGAGAAAGCAATACCAGAAGCAGAGAAGCGATTTTCAGCACACCTCTTGGAAATGAGAAAGGGTGAGATGTGAGCAAATTTGTTTCTTTCGAAGAGCTAACGAAGTCATGGAATTTAGATGAGAAGAAGTTGCGTAAAGGCGTCCAGCAACTTCTTGCGTTGGTAGACGGAGTGAAGATGGCTGAGCTGAGGCAAGTAAAGAGGCTCACTCAATCTCAAATGGCCAAGAAATTGAAGATCGATCAATCGAATGTTTCTCGAATTGAGCGGGGTCGATTTGATTCTATTGAGATCAGAACGTTGCGGAGGTACATAGAGGCCTTGGGTGGTGAACTCGAGATTCGGGTCAAGATCGACGATGTTTCGCAGCGTTTGATCGATTCTGAGTACGAGAAGAAGATGGTACGAAAGTTTGCTCGGAAGGAGGCTTTGCGGGTCAAGAAGAAGATGCCAGCGAAGGCCAGACCTCGTACCAAGAGCGTGGCCAAGCGCCGGCCGGGGAAGAGGGTCACAACCCGAGCTTTATCCTCTCGTAAGTCAATGAAGTAGGAGCAGAAGGCTTTCATCTTGCCTCAACACTCTTATTAAGGAGTCCGACAAGACTCCCGAAGTCACATAATTCATCATTGTGTTCGAGAAACTCATTGAATGGATTTGAAGCGCCCTGTCTCAAGCGAAAGCCGTTTATTCGCAAGAAAGCATCAAGTGCTGCATAGGCGACTCGCTTGTTCCCATCGACAAAGGCATGATTGGTCCACAAAGATTGAAAGAGGGCGCACCCCTCTTCAAGAAGATTCTCGTAGTATCCAGATTGGGGTCTTGCGATTGCCGACTCCAGAGATGCAAGACTCAGGACCCCAGACTCACCACCAAATCTCCTGAGCAGAATGGCGTGAAGAACAAGTACATCTTCCAGGCGTAGGTACGTTCGCCCGGTCACTTAGAGAGCTTGGCGAGCAATTCCTCCTGCTCGGCAAGCGTCTCTGCTATTGCTCTCAAGACTGCTGGTTTTGGAATTGATGTACCTCGATATTCGATGTAGTCACGAAGCGCCTTCTCAAGTAGGGACTGAAACTGGAGCCCTTCTTCGTCTGCCACCTTTTTTGTACGTTTGAAGAGGTCAGGATCGATTTGAGAAGAGAACTTCACACGGGTCTTTGCCATGGTTCTCCCATCAAGAAATTTCTTGATGAGCCTATCACGAGGATTGAAGCCCATATCTTTTGATGGGTCCGATTTGAGCTTCGGGAATACGCCCCCTAGGGTTCGCGTTGGCACTCTCGGCCTAACAGTGCTAACCGGCACTGCGAACGGCCCCATAAGACCCCTCAAGACCTAAGAACGAACCAGAGATAACGAATAAAGAAGGAGCAGAACGATGGCCATCGCCATTAAGCCACTCGAAGATCGAGTCGTAGTCAAGCCACTAGATGCTGAGACCACCACCGCATCGGGGCTGGTCATCCCAGATACCGCCAAAGAGAAGCCACAGGAGGGCAAGGTCGTCGCTGTTGGACCAGGCCGCTTCGATGATGGCGAGCGCGTCCCGATGGACGTGAAGGAAGGCGACGTAGTTCTCTACAGCAAGTATGGCGGCACCGAAGTGAAGTTCGGTGGCGAGGAGTACTTGGTCCTCTCAGCTCGCGACATCCTCGCGATCATCAACAAGTAGTACGGGGACTGACCACACATGGGTAAGAGTCTGCAATTCGACGAGAACGCTCGTCGCGCAATGGAGCGAGGAGTCAACATCCTCGCCGACACAGTCAAGGTGACCCTGGGACCAAAGGGACGCAACGTCGTCTTGGGTAAGTCCTTCGGTGCACCAGTGATCACAAACGATGGCGTGACCATCGCAAAGGAGATCGAACTCTCCGATCCAGCCGAGAACATGGGCGCACAGTTGGTCAAGCAAGTCGCAGAGAAGACCAACGACATCGCAGGTGATGGAACCACCACCGCGACGGTCCTTGCTCAGGCGATGGTGAAGGAAGGCCTTCGTAATCTCGCTGCCGGTGCACAACCGATGGGCATCAAGATCGGAATCGAGAAGGCAGTCGCTGCAATCGTCGAGAAGCTGCATAGCAATGCGACACCTGTCGCAGGCAAGGATCAGATCGCCAATGTCGCGACCATCTCGGCACAGGATCGCAACATCGGTGAATTGATCGCGCAAGCGATGGACAAGGTCGGCAAGGACGGCGTCATCACTGTCGAAGAGTCGTCGACCACGGGTCTCGAACTCGAGTTCACCGAAGGTATGCAGTTCGACAAGGGCTATATCTCGCCTTATTTCGTCACTGATGCCGATCGCATGGAGGCAGTCCTTGAGGACGCTTACATCTTGATCTCATCTCAGAAGGTCTCTGCTCTTCCTGACCTCCTTCCTGTCTTGGAGAAGGTTGCTCAGGCGAGCAAGCCACTCTTGATCATCGCTGAGGATGTCGAAGGCGAAGCGCTCTCGACTCTCGTGGTCAACAAGGTCCGTGGAACTTTCGCTTCCGCAGCCGTGAAGGCGCCTGGATTCGGCGATCGTCGTAAGGCGATGCTGCAAGACATGGCGATCTTGACTGGCGCAACTGTCATCTCTGCTGAGGTCGGTCTCAAGTTGGATCAGGTCTCACTCGACATGCTTGGTCGCGCTCGCCGCGTCGTCGTCACTAAGGATGCGACCACCATCGTCGATGGTGCTGGTGATCGCAAGTCAGTCGAAGGACGTATCGGTGAGATCCGTCGCGAGATCGATGTCGCAGATTCCGATTGGGATCGCGAGAAGTTGCAAGAGCGTCTTGCGAAACTCTCCGGTGGCGTCTGTGTCATCAAGGTCGGCGCACACACTGAGGTCGAGTTGAAGGAGAAGAAGCACCGACTTGAAGATGCAATCTCCGCGACTCGCGCAGCAGTCGAAGAAGGAATCGTCGTCGGCGGTGGCGCTGCACTCGTGCATGCGTCAGCGGTACTCGATAGCGATCTCGGTCTTGAGGGAGATAACGCCACTGGCGTCCGTCTTGTCCGCAAGGCATGCGAGGAGCCACTTCGTTGGATCGCAGAGAATGCCGGACATGAAGGTTATGTCGTCGTCTCCAAGGTCAAGGCCCTGAAGAATGATGAAGGCTTCAACGCAGCGACCGACGAATATGGTGATCTGGTCAAGGCTGGTGTCATCGATCCCGTGAAGGTGACGCGTTCCGCGCTCGCCAACGCAGCATCGATCGCCGCGATGTTCATCACCACTGAAGCGCTCGTCTTCGAAACTCCAGAGGAGAAGAAGGAAGAGGCAGCAGGACATGGCCATAGCCACGGTCCAGGAGGACACTCCCACTAAGTAAGTGACTATCAGCGTTCATCAGGTGAGCGCTGAAGTAGATTATGCGGGCTCTCAATTGCGAGGGCCCGCATTTTTAATGTGACCCCGCTAGTGATGAGAGAAGGATCGAAGCGTCGATGAGCATCTTCTTGGCGAGCACCGAAGCAACCGAAGCGCTGGATCGAATCTCCAACACCACGCCGACAATC
>JBJTGO010000158.1:0-4080 GCA_046093985.1 Actinomycetota bacterium | reverse complement strand
AACGCTCAGGTTATGACGGTGTCGTGATGCTGGGAGGTCGTGCCGCTTTCGCCTCGCCATCGTTGGCGCGCAGTGATCGTTTTCGAATGGCTTGGGGTCGCCTTCTTGGATTGGTCAATATCAAGGCAGCCTCCTTCTTCGTCGATCTGGAGATGGATCACCCTGCTTTCATCGAACTTCGGGAACCTGGCAACGCACGTGGCCTTCCGGTCATCCTTCACGAGAGGAAAGAGCTCAATCTTCCGCCGTACAGCACGCTCGTCGAATTACGTGGTGAAGAGCGTGTTCTTCAGAAACTTCGACTTTCCTTGGAATCGGATCAAATCTTCCAAGATCCTGAGAATGTCATCTTCCCAGTTCACGATGGTCGAATGATTTTGAAGGTGAAGAGAGATCAACGGATGGAGCTCAATCGATTGTTGCAGGAGATGGTTCGGCTACGAAGTGCGAAAAGGTTGCCTCGCATCGATTACAGCTACGATCCGGAGGATATGTAGTCGGTATGATTTGCGGATGGCGATCAGGAATATCAGGCACTTTGGGGATCCAATCCTGACTACGAGGGCCGAAGAGGTTACAACTTTTGATAAGGAGCTTCGTAACCTGGTCAAAGACCTCACGGAGACGATGGTTGATGCACCAGGTGCAGGGTTAGCTGCGCCACAGATCGGGGTTGGACTTCGAGTCTTCACCTGGCATGTCGATGATGAATTCGGCCACCTCGTCAACCCCACTCTTGATCTCTCTGAGGAGATGCAAGTTGGTGAAGAAGGATGCCTTTCATTCCCAGAGTTGAGATACGAAACACCTCGAGCACTTCGCGCTGTTGCTAAGGGTTTTACTATGCATGGCGAACCAGTGGTCGTTGAAGGTACTGAATTCCTGGCGCGCGCGCTTCAGCATGAGGTAGACCATCTCAATGGAATCCTCTTTATCGATCGTATGACGCCTGAGATGCGTAGAGAAGCCATGCGGGAGATCAGAGAATCGCCGTGGTTCCAGGCAGGGGAAGCTCCTGAGATTCGGATCTCACCACATGCGACACGAGGATTGGGAATCTGATCCTCGCCTATGCCCACACGAGTCCTTATAGCTTCATCTTCACTCCTCGCTTTGCCAACCTACGAGGCTTTGGTCTTGAAGAAGGAGTTTGAAGTTGTTGGCCTCCTCTCAACACCCAACCGCCCCAAGGGACGTCATGGAACACCCTCGCCGAATGAGTTGGTGGTGGAGTTCGAGAAGCGTGGTCTTCAGGTCTGGAAGCCAAATGACTCGGCTGAGCTACTAGACCTCTTGGATGAGATCGCGCCGCAATTGGTAGTTGTGATCGCGTATGGTCGTTTGATCAAGAAGGAGGCGCTGAAAAGGGTTCCGCTCGGTTGGCTCAACCTCCACTTTTCACTCTTGCCAAAGTATCGAGGAGCAGCGCCGGTGCAGCGGGCGATCTTGAATGGTGATGAGAGTTTCGGTGTCACGGTTTTCCAACTTGATGAAGGGATGGATACCGGACCCTATTTCGTTCGTGCTGCAGTGGAAACCGCTCCGGGATGGTCAGCGACAGAGGTACTCGCGCATCTTTCGCAGTCGGGCTCAAGTGCCGTTTTGAAGGCGATCGAGATGCTTCTTGCGGGCACATCCCCTTTGCGACAAAGCGGTGAGGCTTCGCAATCTCCGAAGGTTCGAAAGGATGAGTTGCGACTTGATCTAAGGGCTGGGTCAAAGTTGATCAACCGGCAGATTCGAGCTTTCACCCATTCGCCAGGGGTCTGGTTCATCTTCCGAGGACGTCGCCATGTCATTACCTCTGCGACTTTGGATGTCCATCAGTTGGCGGTTGGAAAAGTGATGCTCTTTCAAGGAAGGGCCCTTCTCGGCACAGGGGATGGCTCCATGGAGATTCGAAGCCTCGTACCCGAAGGTAAACGTGAGATGACAGGGAGCGAGTGGATTCGCGGCCTGCACCTGAGTGAGGGTCAATCTATCGAAGACGGGGTTGAACTTTGACAGATCGCGAGGTTCGTCGCTCGGCTTGGGAATTCTTGCGTGACGTTGAGCGCGATGATAGCTACATCAATATCGCTATCGCTGGGCTCTATACGCAATTGGATTCAAGGGATCGCTCCTTTGCTACCGAACTCATCTTCGGCAGTGTGCGCATGCGAGCACTCCTTGATCACTTCATAGATGGCATGAGCGATCGCTCCATCGATGTCGAAACGCGAAGCGTGCTCCGCTTGGGACTCTACGAGGCGCTCTTCATGTCCACTGCGGATCATGCTGTTGTCAACGAGTATGTGGAAATGGCAAAGATGGTGATTGGAAAGGCGCGGGCAGGTTTCGTCAATGCTTTACTCCGTCGCGCAACGCGTGAACGCGTTCAACTAATGGAGATGAGTGCACTTCCGCTAGAAGTTCGCACCTCCCATCCCCGCTGGATCGTTGATGCCTATCGAACAGTACTGGGTGAAGATGGCTTGGAGGAGGAGCTTGCCTCGCATAACGCGCCAGCCTTGGTCAATGTCGTCTCCTTTGAGGATCTCTCTGAGCAGATCGCATCCAAGTCCTCCCTCACTAGCTACGGTTATAGGTTGAAAGTGCCACCCCATGAGGTAGCGGGGATAAGGGAAGGGATCGCTTTCGTTCAAGATGAGGGATCGCAGATCGTCTCAGAGATCGCCTTGGCGACGGATCCGAACCGAAATCTACAGTGGTTAGACCTGTGCGCCGGTCCTGGCGGCAAGTTTGCGTTTCTCGCTCACTTCCTCGACCCTTCTCACCTTCAGGGAAATGAAATACATCCCCATAGAGCAGAGTTGATCAAGGCGCGAACACCTCATCATCACGTCTCTGTCGGGGACGCACGGGAAGCGTCATTCAGGAACGCTCCTTTTGATCGCATCTTGATTGACGCACCTTGTACAGGCATTGGAGCGTTGCGACGGCGACCGGATGCACGGTGGCGAAGAAGTGAAGCAGATCTCAAGGACCTGATCTCACTCCAGCGCGGAATCTTGGATGCTGCAGCAAAGATGACCGAAGTCCAAGGACTCATCATCTACATCACCTGCTCGCCTCATCTGATGGAAACAAGAGCGCAAGTGAAGGACTTTCTTGCTCGCCACAAGAACTTCTCCTCAGAACCCATTTCCAAGGAACTACTACCCGCAATCTTTCGTGAGCGGATATCAAAGGCAATCAAGAGCGATGGTTCACTACAGTTGCTCACCCATCGAGATGGCACCGATGCTATGTTTATGGCTATGTTGAGAAGGACTGCATGATCAGAATCTGTCCCTCAGTACTCAATGCAGATCAAGATCACCTTGCAGATGAGATCGAGAAGGTCCGTACCAGCGCGGATTTCATCCACCTCGACATCATGGACAATAAGTTTGTCCCCAATTTCACATATGACTTGGCTCGCACTCGAGAGATCGTACAAGCCTCGTCTCTACCGATTGATCTTCACTTGATGGTTGAAGAGGCGGATCACTGGGGTCCTCGTTATGCCGCGATGAAGGATGATGGTGTCTTCTCGGTGACAGTTCATTTCGAAGCCACGAGGAATCTGAGCGGGCCCTTGCGGGAGATCGCAGAGCATGGCGTCAGGCGTGGAGTCGCGATCAAGCCCAAAACGGAAGCGGAGGTTCTTTTCCCGACCTTGACTGAGATCGACATGGTCCTTGTGATGACCGTGGAACCTGGTTTTGGGGGACAGAGCTTCATGGCCGAGATGATGCCCAAGGTTTCGAAGATCAGAGCAAAGTTGACGGAGATGGGGCGCGAGACGTGCTGGATTCAAGTGGATGGAGGTATCGCTCTTTCAACGATTGGTGAGGCTGCGGTTGCAGGTGCGGACACTTTTGTTGCCGGAAGCGCTGTCTATCGAAGCGATGATCCATCAGCGATGGTTCGGGAATTGCGAGCGCGCGCCGAAGATCAATGAAAGTAGAATCTGAGGATGAAAACCTTCGAATCACTCTATGCAGAACTTCTCGAGCGCGAGCGGAATCGCCCAGAGAACTCGCGGACCGTTGAGCTACTAGATGCTGGCGTGCATGAGATCTGCAAGAAAGTGCT
>JBJTGO010000157.1:0-1077 GCA_046093985.1 Actinomycetota bacterium | reverse complement strand
TAGAAGCCGACACATCGGTCGAGGATGTTGCGCTCTCGCTTCAAGGTCTTGCCTCAGGCGATGGCGCGCTCGCCGGCCAAGGCTATGAACGTCTGGTCTCCCGCTGGCGCCGAGTAGGCGCTTACGAACAGGCGATGTAGCTCAAGATTTCGCCTGAAGTACCTTGCGGACCCTCTCCCACTGCCGGAATACTCCGGCCATAACGGATAAATCAGACAAGGGCTGAGTGAGAGCGCTCAACCCACTGTGAGGAGTTCCACCCGTGCTTCGTCCACGCGAACAAGAGGTCCTGCTGACCCCAGCAGAGGTCGCTGCCCTCTTTCGTGTCGACCCCAAGACCGTCACTCGCTGGGCAAAGGCAGGCAAGCTCACTGCGATTAGGACTCTGGGCGGCCATCGCAGATACCGCCAATCCGAGGTCCAATCACTTCTCAAGAATGTCCCTGGTAATTCTCTTCCTCCGGCGGTGCCATCATCCCCTCAACCAATCTCCAATCCGATTCCCTCCGACGAAGCCAGATGAAAGAAGCCTGTTGAGCCATGACAAGTGATGAGAGCGCAAAGAGTGAAGACCCGAAGGCAAAGTTTCGTGAAGCGCTAGAGAAGAAGAAGAACAAGGGTGGCGCAGCACCTGGCTCGCAAGGATCTGCTGGCTCCAAAGTAGGTCAAGGTCAACAAGGTGGAGCCGCGCCAAAGATGTTTCGCCGAAAGGCTGGCGGTTAGTTCAAGATCTCATATGAAGGATTGAGGATCGTGAGCGTTCCCTCTTGCTCACCAACCATTCCTTCGGCACGCAGTATTGAACCGACTTCAACTCCTGCGATCTCACGCCTTCCTAAGAATTGAAGCGTCACACCACCACTCTCATCCCAGACCTCGATCTCAACGGAGGGGGAGTTCCCGCTCGCCGATGACTTTATCGAAGTCACATGTCCTTGTACATGCGCCCGTCTCCGCCACGTGATCGAACCGATGGGGTGGAACTACCCATGTCTCGGTAAGGATATGTGGCACGCGATCCTCTGAGAGATCAGGTTGGATCGATAGAGCGTCCTCTTCTGCTGGAGAGATGAAGAG
>JBJTGO010000156.1:0-5272 GCA_046093985.1 Actinomycetota bacterium | reverse complement strand
AGGGGTAGGTAAATCGAGTAGCTATGAGAAGTCGACTGCTCCCATACCTCGCGATTTAGTGCCGGAAGTGTGCCGGAAATTGACCGAAATGAGCAATATATAGTATGTAACGGGACGATAACGAAACGAGTGACACTATTGTGATTCAGCCTGCTGAGCGGGCAGCCTCAATCCGATCCGTGGTGAGGATCTTCCGTCCATAGAAATAGAGAAGGTATCCCCCGAATGTGGCAAAGAGGTACGGGGTGCGTAGCGACCACGCGCGTGAGGTGAACTCCCCTGCCAGATCAACGATGAGGCCAGCGGTGAGCATGCCCAGTGGCATAGAACCCCAGGCGAAGAAGCGATAGACGCTATTGACCCGACCCAACAAGTGGTCCGGAATGATCGATTGACGTAGCGAGACCGTGATCACGTTCCAGGTCACGGCCATGATCGTTGAGAAGGCAGTCAAGAACCAAACCAGTGGCCACAAACTTGTGAGACCGATGATCAGTGAGACGGTCGGGAAAGTGATGAGAGCGAGTGCAAGGGTGCCACCACTTCCAAGCCGGGCAGAGATCTTCGGTGCGAGAAGACCTCCAATGGTGCCACCGATGGCAGCGGAGGTACCAAGGATTGCGAAGATGAAGACTGAAGTCTGCAAGATCTCCTGAGCGAAGAGAATAAAGAGCGCTGTCGAAGTCGTCGCCAGAAAGTTGAGTAGACCCAGGATGATCGCCATGGGTCGCAACAACTCATGTCGCCAGAGCCAGAGGAAGCCTTCCTTTATCTCGGCTCGCATTCGAACCGGTCGTTTCTCGGCAGGTGGCGGACTTGAACTCTCTAGTGATGGCACAGTCAATCTGATCCCAGCAATCAGAATCACCGCAACGAGGAATGTGGCTGCATCGACAAAGAACGGTATGAAGATTGCGATACCGATGAGGAAGGAACCAAGGGGCGGGCCGACGAACGAGTTAGTCACATACTCCGCTGACCAGATCCGACCATTAGCGACCTCCAACTTCTCCTTCTCGACGATCTGCGGCATGAAAGTCTGTGCTGCGTTATCGCGAAGTACCTCTGCCATCCCATAGAGCAACGAGGCGATGAGAATCACGAAGTAGAGCGGCCAATTGGTTGCAATCTGCTCTTTGGTGAGGGCGTCAAGATCGGGAAGGGATGAACTTGCTCGCCAAACGATCACCGCCACCGCAATGGTGAGGAGCCCTCTCATGAGATCCATCGAGACGATGATCTTTCGCCGCTCTACTCGATCCGTGATCACACCGGCTGGAAGTGTGAAGAGCAACCAAGGGAGCCTGCCGACCAATCCCGCCAGAGCGATCAGGAAGGGATCGCGTGTGATCGCGGATGCCAACCAGGGATACGCGATCAATGAGATGCCATCGCCAAGATTGGAGATCGCGGTTGCAGACCAGAGACGCCAGTAGTTCTTACCGAGGCTTACCTTCTGCTTCTTCCTATCCCTCACACGCCAACGCATGTTAGGACTCTACAGTGTGAGAACTTCACGCTCATCGAGCAGAACTAGAATGAGACGGTGAGTGATGCATCAGAATTCTCATTTCTCGAGAAAGAACGATTGCACTCACCCCATCAGGAATATCTCGGTCGAACCGGCCAGATCCACACTCCCCATGGTGTGATCAAGACTCCCGCCTTCATCCCGGTCGGCACCAAGGCGACAGTGAAAGCGCTCCTGCCGCAGGATGTCGAATCATTGGGAGCACAAGCAGTTCTCGCTAATGCCTATCACCTCTATCTCCAACCAGGTCCAGAGACAATTGATGAGGCAGGCGGCTTAGGACGATTCATGAACTGGCAAGGTCCCACCTTCACAGATAGTGGTGGATTCCAAGTCCTCTCGCTCGGAGTGGGATTCAAGAAGGTAATCGCCATGGATGCCGAGCTATGGCAAGCAGATGATGTGATTGCCGATAAGAAAGAGCGCCTCGCACATGTCGATGATGATGGCGTCACCTTCAAGTCTCATCTCGATGGCTCGATGCATCGATTCACGCCAGAAGTGTCGATGCAGGTGCAACATAAGATCGGCGCCGACATCATCTTCGCCTTCGATGAATGCACCACGCTCCACAACACCCGCAAATACCAAGAGAAGGCCTTGGAACGTACTCGACTCTGGGCAATCCGTTGTCTCGACGAACATGATCGACTCACCAAGGAGAGAGATAGGCGCCCCTATCAAGCGCTCTATGGCGTGGTTCAAGGCGCGCAATATGAGGATCTTCGCCGTAAGGCAGCGCGAGATCTCGCCGCGATGAATTCATCCGGTATCGGTTTCGACGGATTCGGAATCGGTGGCGCACTGGATAAAGGAGAGCTAGCGACCATCCTCTCCTGGGTCAATGAGGAGTTACCTCGAGATAAGCCGCGCCATCTGCTCGGCATCGGCGAGCCAACTGATCTCTTCGCTGGCGTTGAGAATGGAGCAGATACCTTCGATTGCGTCGCACCGTCTCGGGAAGCGAGAACGAGTGCGGTCTATTCCAGGAGCGGTCGCTTCAATGTCTCGAACGGCCCGTTTCGTAAGGATTTCTCCCCGATCGATAGTGAGTGCGAGTGTTACACCTGTAAGAACTACACCCGCGCCTACATCAACCATCTCTTCAGAGGAAAGGAGATGCTGGCATCGACCTTGGCGACGATCCATAACCTTCACTTCGTCGTGACGCTCGTCGATCGAATCCGTGACTCAATCGCGGGAGGCTTCTACTTCGAATTCAAAGATGACTTTTTGGGGCACTACCTAAAGGCTTAGTTGTAACTAGGTTCTGCTCTCTTCACTGCAGCTATGACCCGATAGGTGACGGGCAGGAGTGCAACCTCAACTCCGCTCTTATAGAGGTAGCCGACGATGAGGTAGTTGAGGAATTCGGCCCCCGTGATCACGCCGTAGAAGGCGATCGTGCAGAAGATCAAGGTGTCGACGAACTGACCTACAGCGGTGGATCCGATGAGACGTAACCAGAGATTGCGCTCACTGGTTCGTTCCTTGATCTTGACCAAGACATAGGAGTTGAGTAACTGCCCGGCGACGAAAGCGAGAACGCTTGCTAGGACGATCCTTGGAACGAAACCAAGGACCGCTTCGAAAGCATCTTGATTTACCCAATCACTCGCAGGTGGCGCCAATTGGACGAGATAGAAGGTGATCGCAGCCAAGATTGACATCGAGAAAGCGGTGAGGATCGCACGGCGAGCCGCCTTGAAACCGTAGACCTCAGAGAGGATGTCACCGACGATATAGACCAATGGGAAGAGGATTGCACCGCCATCAGTGATGATGGGGCCGAGTTCGATCAACTTCACCGCTCCGATATTGGAGATGAGGAGGAGTGCGACGAAGACGCCAACCACATAGGGATAAAGGCCACCTGGTGCGGTAGCGAAGCGAACTTCCTTACTCAATCTCGTCACATCCCATCTGTCATCATGCGTGTGGTCTCTTCTCGTGTTGAGATTCCCAGCGCAACATCCATGATGCCACAAGGGCAGTCAAGATCACGTAGGTGATGGTGAGCGCCTGTAACTCATCCCCGAAAAGTGTCGCTCCGGCTAGCCCTGCGATCACGATGGAGAACTCGCCTCGAGCGATCAAGAGGGTTGCGGCGCGACGAACCTTTCTTGGCTCTTCGACATCACGAACTCCCCACCATGCGGTGAGAATCTTCGTTGCGACCCCAAGGAGGGCAAGAGCTGCTGCCGGAATCAAGACTGGGATGAGATCGCGAGGATCAGTACCAAGTCCGAAGAAGAGGAAGAAGATGGAGGCAAAGAGATCTCGAAGTGGAGCAAGGCGGACACGAGCGACGATTGCGACATCACCGGTCAGCAAGAGTCCGACTAAGAATGCAGCGACAGCCCCCGAGAATCCGATCAAGGTAGCAAGACCTGATGCAGCAAGAGCTGCTCCGAAGACCATCAGTAGGAGTGTCGCTGAATCTCCGAGAATCAGCGGTGCATGTGGAATGTGACCACCGCGAGCGCTGAAGAAGAGCGCCGCTCCTGTGATGAAGAGGGCGACCGAAATCGAGATCAACCCTGTTGCAAGTGCGACGCCAGCGGTGATGGCGCTGAGGACTGGTAGATAAGGAGCAAGAAAGAGATCCTCGACCACGAGCGTTGCTACAGCGCGTTTGGTGCTCTCCAACTTCTGCCACTTGGCATCCTTGATGAATTGAGTCGCGATTCCTGAGGATGAGACATAGGTGATGCCACCAAGCAGGAGTGCTCCGACAATCCCCCAGCCAAGGATGAAGGCAACGAGCGCTCCCGGGAGGAAGTTCACGAAGAGATCAAAGAGACCAAGGCTCTTGCGATCACGCATCGTTCCGATCAATTCACCAGCTGTGTATTCGAGACCAAGGAGAAGAAGCAGGAGGATCGCACCCCATTGAGCACCAAGATCTAAGAAGCTATCGCTCACACTGAGCGGGATCAGTCCACCGTTTCCGAGGGCAAGTCCTGCGATGATAAAGTTCGGTACTGCAGAGAACTTGAATCGTGCCGCGACGAATGATGCAATACCGAGAAAGATGAGCAAGCCGCCGATCTCAGCGAGGATCAGCCCCGTATCAGATGATGTCGTCGCCCAAATTGGCATGCGGGCATTCTCTCACCTAGATCGCTTCGCTCTCCTCTTCAGAGATCGTCGAATTCGCCACCTCGATTACGAAAGGTAGAGCGCGAATCGCGACGATGACTCCGATGCAACCACAGATGATGAAAGGAAGTCGCAAACCTCCAGTTGCGATCACTCCGCCAAGGAAGGCACCGATCGGCATCAAACCCCAGACGATGGTTCTCCTCGCGCCATGGATTCGACCGTATAGATGATTGGGGATCAATACTTGATAGGTCGACATCAAGAGGATGTTCCAGATCGTGCTCGCAAGACCCGCAACCGTTGCAACGAGTGTGAAGAGATGGATATTCGGCACCAGGCCCGTCGCAACGATCAAAGTGGTAGCCAGGATCATCGTTGCTGCAAGAGTTTTGCCCCGCGTGAATCGCGTCGAAAGTCGATTGGCGATCAATCCTCCCGCAACCCCACCGACACCTTGGATGGCAAGGACCACGCCAAAGAAGCGTGGATCGAGACCTAACTCCTTGACCATGAAGAGTGCGGCGGTAGCGCTTGAAGCGGAGAAGAGAAATCCTAGGATCGTCGTGATGACCACCAATTGACGAAGTCTTTGGTGCGTAAAGAGATAGCGGATCCCGAAATTGAGCTCATCGACGA
>JBJTGO010000155.1:0-15382 GCA_046093985.1 Actinomycetota bacterium | reverse complement strand
GTTCGCACTCCTTTCCACCGGATTCCTTACGAGTGCATGTGGTCAAGGGGTGAAGGTGACGAATGATGCCCTGGTGCAATCACGGATCGTTGATGAGTTCCGTGGTCGCGTCTTCGCCGTCTATGACGTAATCGTCAACTTCGCAATCGTCTCTGGCGCGATCATCGCAGCGCTCCTACTTCCAGATTCTGGTGAAGGTGCACTCGTCCCAGCCCTCATCGCAATCACATATATCGCCTTCGCAATCACAGTGCTACGAACTAAGCGTTTTGCTGCCCCTGCCACCAGTTGAGAAGTTCTTGCCTCGCTCGATCCTTACCGAGTGGCCCATGTTCAAGGCGGAGTTCTAAGAGGAAGTCATAGGCCTTACCGATCAGCGGCCCTGGCTTCACATCTAGGATCGAGATGATCTCGTTCCCATCGAGATCGGGGCGGATACTCGCCAACTCCTCTTCCTCGGCTAGTTTTGCAATTCTCGCCTCTAGTGAGTCATAGCTTCGCGCAAGAGCCTCTGCCTTCTTCTGATTCCTTGTTGTGCAATCTGCGCGGGTAAGGACATGTAAGTGCTCAAGGAGATGCTCGGCATCCCGGACATAACGCCGAACCGCAGAATCGCTCCACTCACCGCTTCCATACCCATGGAATCGAAGGTGGAGAAAGACCAATTGTGAGACATCCTTGATCAATTCGTTCTCGAACCTCAGCGCTCTCATCCGCTCACGCGTCATCTTCGCACCAACGACTTCGTGGTGATGGAAGGAGACACCGCCGCCATCGATCAACTTTCGAGTTCGAGGCTTTCCAATATCGTGCAGAAGTGCCGCAAGACGAATGGTGAGATTCTTCCCGCCAAGACGCCCTTCGAGTGCGATCGCTTGCTCTAAGACAGTGAGTGAATGTTCGTAAACATCCTTATGGTGATGATGTTCATCGACTTCAAGTTGTAGCAGTGGGATCTCTGGGATGAAGATCTCTGCCAGCCCACTCTCGACAAGAGCCACGATCCCTTTACGGGGTCGATCCGACATCACGATCTTGACGAACTCATCGTGGATCCGTTCTGCGGAGATGATCTTGAGGCGATCCTTCATTGCCACTAGAGCAGTCATCACTTCAGGGGCAATCTCAAAATCTAATTGAGCTGAGAACCTGATCGCACGGAGCATCCGTAGCGGATCATCGGAGAAGGAGAGTTCGGGGCTCTGTGGCGTTCGAATGACACGCTTCGCTAAATCGATCACTCCTTGAAAGGGATCGATGAACTCTGCATCGTCGGTCGTGAGTTCCAGAGCCATCGAGTTAATAGTGAAATCACGGCGAGAGAGATCCTCTTCAATATTGGTTCCATAGGTGACGGAAGGTTTCCTGGAGTCCTCGCTATAACTCTCTGCGCGATAGGTGGTGATCTCGATCAGAGACTCACCCGTTGCGCTTGCGCCCTTTGCTGAGATGGTTCCGAATCTCGCTCCGGTATCCCAGACATGTTCGATCTGCTTTGAGAGTTCCCTGCTGGCGAGGATCTTTCGAGTCTCATCAGGATGTGCATCGGTGGTGAAGTCGAGGTCGTTGCCGAGGCGGCCGAGGATCGCATCTCGCACCGGCCCACCTACGAGGGCTAAGCGCTTGCCGGACTTCTTGAAGACTTCGGCGATCTCAAGCGCTAACGGCGCCTTCTCGCGGAGCGTATCTCTGGCGATCTCGGCACCAGCGAGTGAAATCGGATCCATCACGGCTAAGGCTATCTCTAGCGCCTTTCCTTACACTTTCATTACTTCTTTTCTCTACTCACTTACCTAACTACGCCAACCTCTGCCGATAGCCTTCGCAGTATGACCCCGGCACCTGGTGCGGGCGGCGAGGAAAGACCGAAGAAGAGCAGGCGAAGACGCCCGCGACGCAAATCGTCCGCTTCCACCTCATCATCAGCATCTTCAACAACACCTACTTCCAAAACGCCGTCAAAGAAATCTGGATCTAAAAGACACCATCCGAGGACGCGCTATGCGAAGCGAGTCGATGAAGTGAGCGCAGGTGGTCTTGTCGTCGATTCGAGTGGCACAAAGGGACTACTGATCGCGCGGCGAGATCTAAAAGATCAGACCCGATTGATCTGGTCGTTACCAAAGGGCCATATCGAGGAAGGCGAGACGCCAGAGATTGCAGCGATCCGTGAAGTCGCTGAAGAGACTGGTATCACCAGTGAGATCTCACGCTCACTCGGAGTGATCGACTTCTGGTTCATGGCAAGTGGAAAACGGATCCATAAGACCGTCCACCACTTCCTCTTCAAAGAGGTAAGTGGTTCACTCACACCACAGGTGAGTGAGGTCGATGATGTGGCTTGGGTACCGCTTGACGAGGTGGTGGAACGCCTTGCCTATCCCGACGAGAAGAAGTTGATCGCTCGTTCCGGCGATCTCAGACCATGAAGCGATATCGATTCGCCTCATCGCTCATCGCACTCATCTTCGCGCTCCTTTCCATACCGATCTCACCTTCGTTGAGTGAGACCAGATCGACAGGTGAAGAGGTCTTCAGAGTCGTCGATACTCGAAATCGTGATCTCGATGGCGTCTTCTACGATCGAACTTTGGAGGAGCGGCTCCTTCCAACCGGAACACTTGGTGCCCTCCTTGAACGCGCTCGCACTCTTCCAACAAATAGGCGGATTCTCTTCATCGATCCCATGTTGATTGAAGAGGTGAGAGATCTCTCTGATGGCTTCCTCCTTGCACCGACGGAAGAAGATGTTGAGGATCCAGTTGAGGTAGAACCAAGTGAGATCGCGCTCGCTTGGTTGTCACGACTTGATTCATTGACCAATGGCGATGCGATTGCGGCGATCAACTATGGGAATCCTGACCTCGCCTTCCTCACCCGCTCTGCTCCTTCAGAGCTTCGCATCCATCATGAACTCTCACGTCAGCGACTTGCAGAACTCCTTTCTCGAAGCGTCAGCCCGGTCATGCTCACTGCCGGTACGGGTGTGAGGATCTCCCCTTACCTTGCCAAGAGATTTACCGATATTCGCCGCGATATTCGCACTATCAATAGCTATGCCGACAACCCAGAGACGAGAGAGTTGAGACTTCTCACCCCACTCCTTATCAATCCAAGTTTCGAGAAGGAGCGAGCGTTCGAATTCGCTCGAGACCTCACTGCCGCAATCAACAAACACCGAAACTCGATCCGAATCACTTCAGGTCGCTATACGCTCACCTCAAAGAGAGAGCGAGTACCGGTCACAGTCATCAATGATTTCTCCAATGACCTTGAGATCAGATTACGAGTTCGAACCAGTAACACCAGGGTCTTAGTTGGAGCGATCGACCCGATCACCATCGCTGCGCAATCGAAGTTGCAGATTGAGATTCCAGTAGAAGTCCTCTCCTCAGGATCTTCAGATCTCATCATCTCGATGAGAGTAAAGGGTGGCGAGAGAGTCGGAAAGGAAGTACGTCTTCCACTCACACTCGCCGTAATCAGCCCTGTGACGACATGGATCACAACAGGATCCGGTGTCATCCTTCTCCTTGCGGCGGTCGTGCAAAGTCTTAGACGAGTCCGTAGATCGCGGCTACAAAGTAGAGAGAAGTTGGTGGGGGAAAGCAATGAGTGATTCCTTGATTCGCTCCTCACTCGTTATGGCTGCAGGAACGCTCCTCTCACGAGTGACAGGTTTTATAAGGACTATCATCATTGTCGCTCTTCTTGGAACAACGCTCTTAGGTGACGCCTACAACGTCGGTAATACGATGCCGAATATCGTCTATAACTTGATCATTGGTGGTGCGCTCACCGCAGTCTTCTTGCCGCAGATCGTGCGAGCTATGAAGGAGTCCGATGGCGGGAGCGCATTCATCTCCAAACTCATCACTCTCGTTATCTCAACGCTCTTAGCTATAACGACGTTTGCGATCCTCCTCTCTCCCTTCTTGGTGCGCCTCTATGCGCCCTCCTTCGATGGAAGGGAGGCAGAGATAACGCTGATATTCATGCTCTTTTGCCTACCCCAGATCCTCTTCTATGGCCTCTTCGCTCTCCTTGGCCAAATTGCCAATTCACGCGGATCCTTTGCGCCGATGATGTGGGCCCCGATCCTCAACAATCTTGTCGTCATCACCATTTTTTCAGTCTTCCTTCTCCAGTATCCGGATCTCAGCGCAGGAACTATCTCTGATACTCAGGTCCAGTTGCTAGGTCTTGCCACAACGCTTGGCATCATCGCCCAATCACTCGTTCTTATTCCCATCATCCGCAGCTTCAAACTCAATCTTCGCGCTGACTTTAGGTGGCGTGGTTTTGGCCTTGGTAAATCGATTCGTCTTGCTGGATGGACTTTGGTCTATGCGTTGATCACACAGATTGGATTCTTGATAACGGTCAATCTCACGACGCGGATCAGTAAAGAGGCAAGCCTTCTAGGGATAGATCAGGGACTTGGTTTTACACCGTACCAAAACGCTTATCTAGTCTTCCTCTTACCGCATTCGATCTTCACAATCTCAGTGACAACCGCGATCCTCCCGTCACTTAGTCGACTCGTTCAAGATGGTGCGATAGAGCGAGTAAGAGAGGAGTTGCATCGGGCGCTACGCCTCGTCGGTATCGTCGCGATCCCGGCTACCTTCTTCTTCCTCTTCTTTGGTGAGTCGATCGCTCGTGCGATCTTCTTTGGAATCCCAGTAGAGGATGCAGAATTCATAGGGCGGGTATTGGGCGCTTTCTCCCTGGCACTCCTTCCATTGGCACTCAACACCATCTTCATTCGTACCCTCAACGCATTCGAGAACACCAGATCGCAAGCCTTCAGTAATCTCATCATCAATGCGATCGCAACGCTCTTCTCACTCCTTTCCTATCTACTCCTTCCTATCGAGTGGAAGACGGTCGGAATCGCTGCCTCATTCACAATCAGTTACATCTTCGGTCTCTTCATCACCTTCTCGTTGGTGCGCCCTTACATCACCCATCTCAAAGACAGGAGATATCTCTCTCTTTACCTGAAATTGGCCGCGATCTCAGCGACCATCCTTGGCTTCCTTGCCATAATGGGGCAGTTAGTGGACGTTGATCTGATGGAATCTCGATGGGGGAATACCCTCTATCTCATCGTGGTTCTTCTCGTAACGACTCTTTCCTATATCAAGATTGCGCTACGCCTCGGTGTCTCCGAGGTCAGCGAAGCAGTTGGAATCGTATTGAGCCGTCGAAGAGCGAGTGAAGGGGTCTAAAACGCGATGAGTGAGAGAAGTGATGTGATCCGTGAGGTCGTGATCGTCGGTTCTGGACCTGCTGGTTACACCGCAGCGATCTACACCGCACGTGCACAGCTCTCACCTCTTCTCTATGAAGGCTCAGTCACAGCAGGTGGCGCACTCATGAACACCACTGAGGTGGAGAACTTCCCGGGGTTTCGTAACGGGATCATGGGTCCTGAGTTGATGGAAGAGATGCGCAATCAAGCGCTTCGCTTCGATACCGAGATCATCACAGACGACATCGTCTCGATGGATCTCACAGGTGAAATTAAGAGCGTCACTGATGGATCTGGGAAGGTGACGAAGGCAAAGAGTGTCATCCTTGCGATGGGATCTGCATATAAAGAGATAGGTCTCGAGAACGAGAAGCGTCTCTCGGGGCGCGGGGTCTCTTGGTGTGCCACATGTGATGGTTTCTTCTTCCGAGATCAAGAGATTGCAGTTGTCGGAGGTGGTGACTCTGCGATGGAAGAGGCGAACTTCCTCACCAAATTCGCAACCAAGGTCTCCATCATCCATCGCCGTGACTCACTTCGAGCATCGAAGATCATGATCGATCGTGCTAAAGCGAACCCTAAGATCGACTTCATCTGGAACACCGAAGTCATCGATGTCTTAGGTGGCGAGAAGATGACTGGCTTGAAGTTGCGTAACACTCTCTCTGGTGAGGAGAGCACGAAAGACTTCACTGGGCTATTCGTTGCTATCGGTCATCTTCCTCGAAGCGAACTCGTCAAGGGACAAGTGGAGCTCGATAACGAGGGTTATGTGAAGGTCGAGGGGCGCTCAACGAAGACCAATCTCAAAGGTGTCTTCGCATGTGGCGACCTTGTCGATCACACGTATCGCCAAGCGATTACCGCTGCGGGTTCTGGATGCCAAGCAGCCCTTGATGCGGAACGATTCCTGCAGGGTCACTAACAGACTCACTAAATAAATCAATAAACTTCGACAAGAGAAACAAGAGATCGAGAGAAAGAGAAGAAGACGATGGCAACCGAGAAAGTAACTGCAGCGAATTTCGAAACGCTGGTTTTGAAGAACCCACTTCCAGTCGTCGTCGACTTCTGGGCAGAGTGGTGTGGTCCTTGCCGCGCCGTCGGTCCGATCCTTGAAGAGATCTCCAATGAATACGGCACCAAGGTCAAGATCGTGAAACTCAATACCGACGAGGAACCTGCGCTCGCCTTGAAGTATGGCGTCAGCTCAATCCCAACGATGAGCGTCTTTCAAGGTGGCGAAGTTGTGAAGAACATCATCGGCGCAAAGCCAAAGCCAGTCTTACTTCGCGAACTCGACGAGTTCATCAAGTAAACGACATTCGGCGGCACGAGCGAGAATCGAGTGAGTAGCGAGGGATTCCTCCCTGGAGATAGCGGTAGCGCTATCGAGTCACTCACCGCGCACTTAGTCTCTCTAGGTCTTCTTCCCTCACCACAGAATTCCTATGACTCGAAGGTAGAAGCTGCGATCCGTGCCCTTCAACAAAATCGTGGCCTTAAGGTCACTGGGGTCTGCGATCCCAAGACGCTTCAAGCCTTAGAAGAGTCGCGATGGAAATTAGGAGATCGCACCCTCGAACTCACATCTCCCATGATGCGAGGAGATGATGTTGCAACCTTGCAACGGAAACTCTTGGAGATGGGTTTTGATATCGGAAAGCCCGATGGCATCTTTGGTGCCAAGAGTTCCGTAGGGCTCAAGGAGTTCCAGCGCTCGGTCGGGATCGATCCCGATGGCCGCTGTGGCCCCAACACTGTGGTGGCTTTGATGCGCTTGGTTCGAACCGTGAGTGGTGGGACGGCGAGCGCACTTCGTGAGGATGCGGTCCGAAGCCGAAAAGGCCCCAACCTTCTCGAAAAAGTGATCATTTTGGATCCGAGTTGGGGTGGGAGTAATCCTGGCCATAGCTTCGGAGCGCTCAAAGAGTCCGACTTCACCTATGAATTAGCGCTTCGAGTTGAGAACCGACTCAAGGGACTTGGAGTCACGGTCCATCTCACAAGGGGTCGCTCCAACTCACCGAGTGAAAGTGAGCGGATCGAGTTCTGTAACAAGCGCTCTGCCGATCTCGTCATCTCGCTTCATTGCGACAACTATCCCAATGAGAAGGCAGAAGGAGTGGCCTCCTTCTACTTCGGTAACGAGGTCCATGGCATCAAGTCGGTGATCGGTGAACGTTTCGCAACTCTCGTCCAGCGAGAGATCGCAGCGCGTACTCAGATGCTCAATTGTCGAACCCACGCAAAGAGTTGGGATCTCTTGCGCCTGACCAAATCTCCGACCGTCCGTATCGATATCGGATATCTCTCCAACCCCAAGGATCGCGAGCGACTTACAGATGATGGCTTCAAGGATGTGATCGCAGAGGCGCTCGTTGTTGCGATCCAACGCCTCTATCTCGATGCTGAGAATGATGCCAAGACTGGAACCCTACGAGTCGAAGACCTTCGTCGAGCAGGGATCAGGCCTTAGAGATCGCCTCGAATCACTCTGACGATTCGCTGTAGATCTTGTCCATCACCGAAATCGATGGTGATCTTCGTCTTATCTATTCGAACACGAGTATCGAGTCGCTCCTCTAACTTCTCAGCCAACTCTTGATACTCGATCACAGAGGACGGTGAAGAGGTCTTTCTTTTTTTCTTTGACTTGATCTCTCGCCCCGTTGAGAGAGCGACAATCTCCTCAAGCGCTCGAACAGAGAGGCTCTCTCGGATCACTCGCTCTGCGAGCCGCTCCATCTCAGATTCACTGGAGAGAGAAAGGAGTGCTCTCGCATGACCAGGTGTGATCTGACCTGAGATCAACCGCTTCTGGACCGGTAAGGGAAGTTGGAGGAGTCTTATCGTGTTGGTGATTGCGGCGCGGGATTTACCTACTTTCGCTGCCAACTCATCATGTGTGACGCCTAGATCTTGAAGTAGCTCGCCATAAGCGGCGGCCTCTTCGAGCGCATTGAGTTCGCTTCGATGGATGTTTTCAATCAGAGCCTCTCGAAGAAGTTCCTTATCGCTCGTCTCGCGGACGATGACTGGGATCTCGGTGAGACCAGCCAGTTTCGAAGCGCGAAACCTTCGCTCGCCCATGATGAGTTCATATCCACCAGATGCTTTCCGTCGAACGATTGGAGGTTGAAGAAGACCTACTTCGCGGATCGAATCAGCAAGTTCTTGAAGTGCGATTGCATCAAAGTGTTCTCGAGGTTGCCTCGGATTTGGTGTGATCTCTCGCAACGCAACTGTGATACTTCCACTTTCGGAATCTGATTGAGTGTTTCTTTGAGTACTTGTTGGAATAGTTGTTGAAGTATCGGCAGGACGAGATGTTGTAGAACTTTGTGGGATAAGTGCATCAAGATTTCTTCCCAGTCCACCTTTGCGATTCATCATGCTCCGATTGTCTTCTCACTCTGTGCAATTGCTCCGGTAGGGGAGGCAGAGAAGTCGCGCGTACCTCGAATTGCGATCTCGCGGGCGACGGCCATATATGCAGTTGCACCATTTGAAAGTGGGTCATATGTCATCACGGTCTGACCATATGAAGGTGCCTCTGAGATACGAACTGCGCGTGGGATCGGGATATCGATCAATTCATTGGGATAGTGCGCGCGAACACTCGCTGCGACATCGCTCGCAAGTCGTGTCCTTGAATCGAACATCGTCAAAATAATCGTTGTGAGTGTAAGATGTGGATTGAGATGTTCTGATACGAGTGAGACTGTATGAAGAAGAAGTGCTAGACCTTCGAGTGAGTAGTACTCACATTGAATCGGTATCAACAATTCTTCGGCAGCGACGAGTGCATTGATGGTGAGAAGCCCAAGACTTGGCGGACAATCGATGATCACATAATCGAAACGTTCGCCGTTACTTGCACGCTTCTCAAGGAAAGTGGTGATCGCTTTCTTCAATCGCAATTCGCGAGCGACCATGGAAACGAGTTCGACTTCCGAGTTTGCGAGAGATTGTGTCGCTGGTGCGCACTCAAGATGCGGGTAACCATTGACACGAACCGTTGCCTCACTCAGCGGAAGGTCGTGGTTGATCACCTCATACATTCCAGGAAGGTCATCTCGCGGGATACCGAAAGCGGTGCTGGCATTTCCTTGTGGGTCGAGGTCAATCACAAGGGTCCGAAGGCCCCCCATGGCGAGGGCGGCGGCGATATTGACGGCTGATGTGGTCTTGCCGACTCCACCCTTCTGATTGGCGACGGTGAAGATCCGTGTGGTGATGGGCTTGGGCATAGGTTCACGGAGGCGTTTGACCCCGACGACCTTCGTCGATGTTTCACGTGAATCATCGCTCATGGCGCGTAGTTAACCAGCCTGCCCCGACGTGGAGTTCACTTTCGGCGTTTGACGACCACGATTCTGCTCACATTCCCTCCGAAGGGGATCTCTTTGAGCTCGATTTCGACCCTTCGAGCAAGGATGGCGGGGGATAGTGCTTCGATTTCTTCCGAAGCGCGCTCGCCCTTCATCGCCAGGAGGGAACCTTGGGGCTCCATGAGGTGCCATGTGCTCTCGATAAGGCGCTCTAAGGGGGCAACCGCCCGGGCAGTTATATGGTGGAAAGTCTTCTTGACCCCTTCCGCCTTCGATTGGAGGACCTCAACCTTGAGATTGAGTTCGGCGACCACCTCATTGAGGAACTCAACGCGCCTTTTGAGGGGTTCGATCAGGGTTACGCGGAGGTCTGGTCTCGCCAAGGCGATCACAATTCCAGGTAACCCAGCTCCACTCCCGATGTCGGCGAGGGTCGACCCCTCATCACAGAGGGTCGAGATGGGGTAGCAATTCTCTATATGACGGTCCCAGATCCGATCCGCCTCACTCGGGCCAATGAGACCCCTCTCGATAGCGGTCGTTCCCAGGAGATCCGCGTAGCGAAGGGCTAATGACCCCCGATCTCCGAAGAGTTCGGTGGCACGTGTTTCACGTGAAACGATCAAGCTGGCTGGATGACGACGCAGCGATCAGGGTCTTCACCCTCGGATTCGCTGGTCAGGCCCAACTTCTGAATCGTGTCGTGGATGATTTTCCGTTCGAAGGCGTTCATAGGCTCTAATTTGAGAGCCTTCCCGTCCTCCTTGACCTTCTCGGCGCTCGTTTCGGCGAGCTTGACCAGGTTCTCACGCTTCTCAGCCCGGAAGCCATCGATATCGAGCATCAGGCGGCTTCGCTCCCCGGTCGAGGTTTGGACTGCCAACCGAGTCAACTCTTGAAGGGCATCGAGAACCTCTCCCTCGCGGCCAACGAGATGGTTGAGTTCTCCACCTTCGATGACGAGATTGGGTCGGTCATTCTCGACCGTGATCTCTATATCCCCATCGAGATCAGCGATATCGAGAAGCCCCTCAAGATAGTCAGCGGCAATATCGCCTTCTTCTTCGAGTTGGGCTACCAATGACTTCTTCTCGTCAGTCTTTTCATCAGTTGACATAATGTTATCCCTTTTATTGTGTTTTATCCTATTTGCCGGAATCTACTTCTTCTTTTTCTTCTTTTTGTTTTTTGAAGGTTGGACTCGTTGCCCTTCTTGTCTAGGGGTTTCACCCTCAATCCCTGATCCGTTAGCAGATCCATTGGTCGACCCACCTACTGACTTGGACTTCTTCGGATCGTTCATCGCTTCCATCTCAGCGACGGTCATTCCAAGTTTCTCTGCTTTCTTCTTCTGTAACTCCTCAAAGGCAGGCGATCCTGGTGTTGGGTTTCGCTTGATGACGTAATACTGCTGACCCCAGGTCCAAAGATTCGTAGTCGACCAATAGATCAATACGCCGACTGGGAAATTCACACCGGAGACCGCGAAGATGACTGGGAAGAGATACAACATGATCTTCTGTTGTTGCAACATCATGTTGTTCTTGGAATCCATCTTCGGCATTCCTTTGACCATCAACTGACGTTGTGTTGTGAAGGTCGTCGCTGACATGAATGCAATGAGACAGATAGTGACGATGCGAACCACAGTGGTATCAGTTCCGAGGAATGTCTCTGAGATCGGTGCCCCGAAGAACTTCGCATTCGCTGCAGAAGCGAGGAGTGTTCTTTCACCCTCAAGAACTCCGTAACCGCGCGGTGGTGTCTTACCTAGACCATTGAGGACTTGGAAGAGCGCGAAGAAGATCGGTGCTTGGGCAAGAATTGGGAAGCAGGATGCGAGAGGGTTTGTCTTATGCTCCTTGTAGAGCTTCATCAACTCCTCTGATTGCTTCTGGCGATCATCTTTGTATTTCGTTTGGATTGCCTTCATCTGTGGTTGAAGAGCTGTCAACGCGCGTTGGCTTTTGATCTGTTTGACGAAGAGTGGAATCAAGAGGATTCGGATCACGACGACAAGTCCTACGATCGCAAGTGACCATGAGACACCGCTATCAGTACCGAAGAATGGCGTTAGGAGATTGTGGAAGTTGACCACCACCCACGAGACTGCGAAATAGAGTGGATCGAGGATGCTCATGCCGAAACCTCCACTTTTCCTTGATTTATAAGGCTTTTCTCTATCCTGGAATCTCTTCCTAGGAATCTTTCAGGGATGTAATCAACGCCGCCATGAGAGAAGGGATTGCATCGAAGCAATCGCCAGAAGGCTAAGAAAGTGCCGCGCGCGCCGAAACCGCTCAGTGAATCGAGTGCATATTGAGAACAGGATGGGTAGTACTTGCATCGTGGTGCGAAGAGTGGGGAGATGAACTTCTGATATCCCTGCAGAAGGAATGTGAGGATCTTCATCGTTTGGTGCCACTCTCGGTGAGGCGCTTCATCAAGAGGTCGACATCTTCCTGGTAATCGGGAGATTTACGATCTGGACGGATGACGACCATGGTGGATTGAGGGGTTCTTGCCACCCAAGGGGCGACGAGGTGACGGAGTTGTCGCACCACACGGTGGCGGTTGACTGAACCACCTACCCGCCTAGAAACTTGGAAGCCGAAGCGAGGTGGTTGGTTGGAATCCGTTTCACTCCCTGAGGTGAGGAGGAATCCGGTGAGTGCTCCAACATGGGCGCGGCGACCTTTTCGGACTGTCTCCGTGAAGTCCGCGCTTTCGGTCAAACGATTGGCTCTAGCCAACATCGACACCATCTTCTAGAGGTTCTTCTAAATCCTGTTGTTATAGGGGAGGTTTGGATCAACCACTCACTCGATAACGCCCTCGGCCTAGGCGAAGTCGGATCGAATCAGTGTTGGGGAAACTAAGCAGAGATTCGAGCGCGACCCTTGGCACGACGGCTCGAGAGGACTGCGCGTCCGCCACGAGTTGCCATGCGAGCACGGAAGCCATGCTTCTTCGCACGCTTACGGTTATTTGGTTGGTAGGTCCGCTTGGTCATGGGAAGCTCCTAGGGTCGAGGCGGAAAGTTGCGCCTGAGGGGTTCAACGAGTCGTTCTCTCCACACCCAAGCAGGCGCAAAAGGTACGGTGGTGGGTGAGACCTTGTCTAATTTCTAGGGTTCAGATTGTGGATAACCACTTGCTTTTTCTAGGTAGCGCCCCTACGTTGCGCCCTCTATCCACAGGAGAGCCTTTTTTGGGGGTTCGCCGGAGCTGTTTCAAAGGCTCAAGAGAGGGTTTAGACCACAGACTGTGGATAACCCTGTGGATATGGGGATAGTTGAGGGGAAGGGGTTAGATGGCCATCGATAGCTCGGTTGAGACCTCCCAATTAGCGCAACCTTCCAACCTCACCTCCGTCGACCTCCGCACTGTTTGGCTCTCAGTCATAGAGGCGATCAGTGAGGATGCGCCTCAACATCGCGCCTGGCTCACGATCACCAAACCATTGGGTCTCATCCCAGGTGAGAACGATGCCAACCTCCTCCTTGCCGCGCCAAACAATTTCGCAAAAGATGTCATTGAAAGTCGATTGCGCCAAAGCCTTACTGATTTTCTCTCAACTCGGCTTGGTACCCGCATCAACATCGCCGTCACGGTCGATACGTCCCTTGAAGGTGATGAGAAAGAGATCGAGTTAGAACCGGAGTTGATCGTCAACTCTGAGAAGAAGAGTGGTGCAACTTCCTCTTTGGCTTCCTTGTCAACTTCACCAACCTCATCACAGAGAAGTGGTGAGAGCACACAACTCAATCCTCGCTACATCTTCGAGACATTCGTCATTGGCGCATCCAATCGCTTCGCTCACGCTGCCGCCCTCGCAGTATCTGAAGCCCCCGCAAAGGCCTATAACCCGCTTTTTATCTATGGTGAATCAGGTCTTGGAAAGACCCATCTTCTCCATGCAATTGGGGCTTATGCGAAAGAGTTGTATGGCAATGTCAGAGTTCGTTATGTCTCCTCAGAAGAATTCACCAACGATTTCATCAATTCGATCCGTGATGACAAGTCATCAGGTTTCCAGAAGCGCTATCGCGACCTCGACATCTTGTTAGTTGATGACATTCAATTTTTGGAGAACAAGGAGAGAACTCAGGAAGAGTTCTTCCATACTTTCAACACTCTTTATAACTCCAACAAACAGATTGTCATCTCAAGCGACCGACCACCCAAACAATTGACTACTTTGGAAGATCGTCTTCGATCTCGTTTCGAGTGGGGTTTGATCACTGATATCCAACCACCGGAGCTAGAGACTCGTATTGCGATCCTTCGAAAGAAGGCAGCGCAAGACAAACTCAATGCACCTGATGATGTCTTGGGGTACATCGCATCGAAGATCGATTCGAATATTCGAGAACTTGAAGGTGCGCTCATTCGAGTCACCGCTTTCGCATCTCTCAATCGTCAAACTGTCGACTTAGGTCTGGCGGAGATCGTTTTGAAGGACCTCATTCCTCGTGATGGTGGACCAGAAATCACCCCTGGAACGATCATCCAACAGACCGCCACCTACTTCAGTTTGAGCGTCGATGACCTTTGTGGCACCTCTCGTTCAAGGGTCTTGGTCAATGCCCGCCAGATCGCGATGTACCTCTGTCGGGAGCTGACGGAACTATCGCTTCCTAAGATCGGCCAGACCTTCGGCGGCAGGGATCACACCACTGTGATGCATGCGGATCGAAAGATCAGACAGTTGATGGCGGAGCGTCGATCGATCTACAACCAAGTGACAGAGTTGACGAACCGAATCAAACAGAGCGCGAAAGGTTAGTTGTGGGTAAACCTGTGGATATTTGTGGATAACCAACGGGTTTTAGCGGATAAATGAAGTACAAGTAAATAACAGCGGTGTAAGTAGTGCCTACTTCTCCACACGAGAAGCACATCAAGTCAACATTGAGAGATGGATAACTTGAAGGTTACGACCTGCGGTTTCTTTAGAAACACACAGTGCGAGAGACTAGTTACTACTACTTACTTAATAGATAGATCACGGGTGTTGGTGAAGAACCGACCACCACAATCTAAAACCGTAACTAAAACGATAAAAGAATGAAGTTGATGGAAGAGAGTTAGGACGAGATATGAAGTTCACTGTCGATAGCGCTGTTCTTACCGATGCGCTCCATTGGGTCTCTCGATCCCTCTCCAACCGTCCAACCAACTCAGCGCTCCATGGAATCGTCATCGAGGCTGGCAAAGAAGTCCATCTCTCAGCGACAGATTTAGAGACATCAGCAAAATCCCACTTCCAAGCAGAGATCGCAACACAAGGAAAGGTCCTTGTTCCCGGAAAATTATTGAGTGATATCGCAAGAGCTCTTCCAAATAAGTCCGTCTCTTTTGCTCTAGAAGGAAGCCGAGTACAAGTCACAGCAGGAAAGTCGAAGTTCCAACTCCCAACAATCCCAAATAGTGAATACCCATCTCTTCCAGCACTCCCACAAGAATCTGGATCGATCAAAACTTCCCTTTTTACCGAAGCGATCTCTCAAGTCGCTATCGCCGCGAGCAAAGATGACTCCCTCCCCAAACTCACCGGAATCCATATCGAGATCAATGAAGACCGCGTCACTTTAGCGGCAACCGACCGCTACCGATTGGCGGTTCGAGAACTCCTCTGGCAACCCTCGTCGCCAGGATTTACAACGACAGTCCTTATGCGGGCACGAACCCTCCTTGATGCTGCGAAAGCGATCTCACCTAACTCAACCCTCTCCCTCTCGATTGCTGGCCAAAATTCAACCGAACGACTTGTAGGTCTTGCCACCGAC
>JBJTGO010000154.1:0-11202 GCA_046093985.1 Actinomycetota bacterium | reverse complement strand
CTCTGGACATACCAAGGGCTGCACCTGCTTCGCGTTGCCCCTTATGCACAGCCTCGAGGGCGGAACGGAAGATCTCGGCGAAGAAGGAAGAGTAGAGAAGTGTGAGAGCGATGACGCCGGCTTGATAGACGGTGAAGTTGTACCCGAAGAGCAGAGACCAACCAAAGTAAACCCAGATCACGCTCACCAACGCAGGTATACCGCGGAAGACGTTGACATAAGTGCTGGATAAACCACGAAGGAAACCAAATTGACTCATTCTCATCAGAGCGAAGAAGAGTCCGACGAAGAAGGAGAGTACGAGAGCTGAGATGGAGACGTTGATTGCGGTGACTAGACCCTGGAGGAGTTCGCTGCGGAAGTCCCAGACCAGGTGCCACATGAAGTTGATTCTGGGTCTATCTTCCATCAGAGCACCGATCCTATGAATTGTCGTGCGCGTTCATTGGTGCACGTATCGAAGAAATCGGCGCCACCTGAGGCGCCGATGTAGCCATCTTCCATGAAGATGCACTGATCTCCGACTTCCTTGGCAAAGCCCATCTCATGAGTCACAACGACCATGGTCATTCCGGTCTCAGCGAGCTGACGCATCACAGCAAGAACCTCACCGACAAGTTCTGGGTCAAGGGCCGAAGTCGGTTCGTCAAAGAGCATGAGTTTTGGATCAAGGCTGAGGGCGCGGGCAATCGCAACGCGTTGCTGTTGCCCGCCAGAGAGTTGCGCTGGATGGTTCATCGCCCACTTGATCAATCCGACCTTCTTTAACTCAACTGCTGCTCGCTCACGCGCTTCATCCTTGGACTTGCCGGTGACCGAGTGGACTGCGAGAGCAATATTGTCGATTGCACTCAAGTGAGGGAAGAGATTGAATTGTTGGAAGACCATTCCGACCTGTCGGCGAAGATCGATTGCTTTGCCGCGCTTTGGTTTCGTCCCCGATACTCCTGGACCATATTCGATTCCTTCAAAGATGACCGAGCCCTCGGTTGGTTCTTCCAAGAGGTTCATGGTGCGAAGGACAGTTGATTTTCCAGAACCTGATGGACCAAAGATGACAGTGTGACTTCCGGCGAAGACTTCGAGATCAACTCCATGCAAAACTTCGGAGGATCCGAACGACTTGCGAATGCCTCGCAAAGAGATCAAGGCTTGACCGCCCGATGCTCTATTCGCCATCGCTCACCCTTCGTTCACGTCGCGCTCACCAAGAGGTCACTTTTCGGCCACTCGTAGGGCGAAATACTTACATAAGGCCGTGCAATTGCGAACACTTTGGAGGATGGGAAGTCGCTGAGCCCACTGTTCTCATCGCGCACCAGGGCCCACCTTCACATACCTCCCAGCCGCCGTTAGGGTCTGTGAAGCGTTTGGTTCACTGGAGGTCATGAGAGGGGTCGCACGATGCACGCTCGCATTGAGGATCGCATCGAAATTGAATCGCTCATGAAGCGTTATTGCCTCTTCTTCGACACAAAACGAGCCGATGATTTGGCCTTGCTCTTCACCGCTGAAGCGAGGATCGACTACGGGCCCGAGGTTGCGCCGGTGCATGGTCGAGAGCGGCTACGCGAGATGGTGGCTTCAGGGATGCAAACGCGATTCGAATCGACCAATCATCAGATTTGTAACGAAGTTGTGACCTTCACAGATGAGGACTCCGCGACAGGAACGAGTCATCTCTATGCCTGGCATAAGTACTACGACTCAGATGTGATCGGTCATCTCTATGGCGGTTATCGCTACCGGTTCGTCAGAGAGGTAGAAGGTTGGCGGATCTCAGACCTCAAGCTCTACGCAAGTGGCAGCGATGGATTCCATCGCAAGAGCATGCATGATTTTCGTTTGATCCTCGACGATAAAGATTGAACTAACGGACGTAACTTGCTCCATTGATGTCAATCGTCGCACCGGTGAGGTGTCGACACTTTCCAGATGCTAGGAAGACAGCGAGTTCTCCGACCTCACTTGGCGGGACGAGTTCACCCATAGCAAGCGCAGCCTTCATCTTCTCTTCACCACCGCGAACTACAGCTGCGAGATCTGCCATCCTTGTCTTCACAATGCCTGGCGAGATGATGTAGGCATAGATTCCTTGCTTCGCATAACTTGATGCCACAGTTTGAGTGAGCGCCTTCACCGCTGCCTTTGATGCGGCGTAGGCAGGAAGAGTCGGCAGAGCAGAACCCTTCTGACCAGACCAACTTGAAAGTGAGATCACGATGCCACCGCCTCGCGCAAGGAAGTGATTGACGGCTTCCTTCATCACATTGGCAGCTTCGAAGACATTGACTTGGAAAGTCTCTTGCCAGCCGCGATCCCACTCGGCGTCATCGCCTTCAAATGCCGTCTCGACATTGATACCGGCATTGTTGACCAAGACATCGATTGAACCGACGAGATCGATCGCTTTTTGCCAGATCTCTCGCCCTGAGCCTGCCTTGGAAAGGTCTGCCGAGATGAAGGTCTTTCGTTCCGTTGGGATCTCTTCAAGCGCCTCGTGGGCGCCTTCTGCATAGGAGCCGTAGTGCGAGATCACATGTGCGCCTGCTTCGCCGAGTGACTTTGCGATCGCAGCACCGATCCCCCGAGATGCACCCGTGACCAGGATCTTCTTGCCAGTGAGATCAGCTGCGCCTTGAGACGTCGTGTTGGAAGACATGTCGGAACCTTAGAGGACGCCACCATCGACGTTGATCAGTTCGCCGGTGATACCTGAAGAGAGTGGTGAAGCGAGGAAGTCGATTGCATGGATCACTTCTTCCACCGTTGCGATCCGACGCAGCGCCGTTCCTTGAGCCAAACGCTCGAAGTAGGCATCGGCCTTACTGGCATCATTCTCATGGCGCGAGAGGATCCGCCCACGAAGCGCGTCAGTTGCGATAGGTCCAGGGCCGACGCCATTGACGCGGATTCCTTTCGGTCCAAGATCGAGAGCTGCGCTCTTGATGAGGCCAAGGACGCCATGCTTACTGGCGACATAGCTCGCAAGATTGGGATCGCCCTTCCAGGAGTTGATTGATCCGGTGATGACGATGGAACCGCCCGGCGATCGCATCAAGGGTGCGGCAAATTTCAATGTCGCGGCCACTCCGATGAGATTGATCTCGATCACGCGTTGGAAATCAACGAGGTCCAAATTCTCAGTCGATTGCCAGGAAGGGACGACGCCGGCGTTCGCAATCAGGAGATCGATCTGACCTGAATCGTTTCGTACCTTTGCCATCGCTGCACTTACGGATGCGGAATCTCGTACATCGCATTCGACATGAACCGCATTAGATGATCCTGGTGCGACGTCCAACGAGTAAACGTGCATTGATTTCTTGAGATAGAAGTCGACGAGTGCCGCACCGATTCCGGAGGAACCACCAGTGATGACGACAGTACCTTCTGCAAATTCACTGTTCGTCATACGAACACCTCAATTCGTAATCAATTCGGGCTTTCATTTACTGGCTGACCTTACTTAGAATAGTGATGATTCGAGAAGAGCCCTGAACTTTCGACCGCAGTATTGGAGTACTGGTGAGCAAATTCGTGACTCTTGAGTCGGCGATCTCTACTCATCTTCATGACGGGGAGACAGTGGCTCTCGAAGGTTTCACCCATCTCATTCCTTTTGCAGCCGGACAAGAGATCATCCGGCAACGAAAGAAGGATCTGACCGCCATCCGGCTCACTCCGGATCTTCTCTATGATCAATTGATCGGTGCAGGATGCGTGAAGAAGTTGGTCTTCTCATGGGGAGGAAATCCGGGCGTCGGCTCGCTCCATCGGTTCCGTGACGCCTATCAGAATTCCTGGCCAAGACCTTTGGAGATCGAAGAACATACCCATGCTGGAATGACCAATCGCTATGTGGCCGGGGCATCGGGTATGCCATTTGCTGTCTTGCGTGGCTACTTCGGTACTGATCTCATCGATAACACGACCAATATCGCCACCATCGATTCGCCATTTACCGATGAGAAGGTGCTCGCAGTCGCTGCGATCAATCCTGATGTCACCATCGTCCATGCCCAACAAGCGGATCGCGATGGGAATGTGATGGCGTGGGGGATCATCGGATCTTCTCGTGAAGCAGTCTTCGCTGCCAAGAAAGTCATCGTCACTGTCGAAGAGATCGTCGATTCCTTCGAGCCTCGTTTCAACAGCGTGATCTATCCCGAAGCGCTCATCACGTCCATCTCACTTGCGCCACGGGGTGCATGGCCTTCTTACGCCTCCGGCTATTACGACCGCGACAATGATGCTTACATCGCATGGGATGAGATCTCAAAGGAGCGAGAAGGTTTCACAAAGTGGCTTGATGAGGAGATCTACAGCAAGCGAGTCGAGGACCTCACTCCAGTCGGGATTGGTCGTTGATCATGGCGATAAGTGAAGTCAACCGTGATTCTGTCGCTGCAGCGGAGAAAGCAGCATGGAACAGCAATGAGATGATGACGATCGCTGCCGCTCGTACGCTCACGGACGGCATGATCTGCTTCGTCGGTATCGGAATCCCGAGTACTGCCTCGATCCTTGCTAAGTCGACTCACGCGCCGAACCTCGTCTTGATCTATGAGTCCGGCACAGTCAATCCCGACCCACAGAAACTGCCGCTTTCGATCGGAGATCCGGAGTTAGCCAATCGCGCCCTGACCGTGGTGAGCATGCCTGAGATCTTCAATTATTGGCTCCAGCCGGGGCGAATCGATGTCGGCTTCCTTGGTGCAGCGCAGATCGATCGATTCGCCAATATCAACACCACCGTGATCGGTGAGAGTTATGAGAATCCGAAGGTTCGACTCCCAGGTGCAGGTGGTGCGACCGAGATCGCTGGTGCTTGCAAAGAAGTGATCATCGTCTTGAAGCAGACGACGAGGACTTTTGTCTCGAAGATCGATTTCATCACCTCACTCGGATTCGGTGATGGAGCTGGATCGCGCGAGAGGAACGGGTTGATCGGTGGTGGCCCTCGCTATGTGATCACAGATCTGGGGATTCTGGAGCCTGATCCAAAGAGCAAGGAGCTCGTCCTCACCTCTATACATCCTGGTGTCACGCTAGAGCAGGTTCGCGAGAACACGGGTTGGGATCTTAAGATCGCTCCAAACCTCGTCACCACATCTTCACCTACAGCAAGTGAGTTGGAGAAGGTACGAGCGCTTGTCGCGACCTCATCGCGAAAGAAGTCTTGAACTTCCTCTAGAGGCCAAGTTCCTTCATCAGCGCAGTCAACTTCATCAGAGCAAGATCGCGCTTCAATACATCCTGCTCCCAGTCCTCGGGAGCGAATTTCCTGGAGATGTCTTTAGCCACCTTCGCTACCAACTCTTGATCCCAAGGATCATCTTGCCCGCGCTCTTTACCCATCCGATGGTATGAATCAGCCATCCGTGCAGCATGCGCAGTGATGCCACCTTTCACATTGAGGGCTGAAGTACCGAAGGCACCAATCAATGACCATCTCTTGCCAAGGCCGCGAATCATGATCTCATCGAGTTCTCGAGGTGAGATCACACCATCTCGCACCAAGCAATATGCCTCGCGCAGGACCGCTCCTTGAAGTCGATTGAAGACGAAACCCTCTGGCTCACCGCGGACGATGACTGCGCTCATGCCCGTCGACTCCAAGAGTTCCTTGACGAAGTCCAGCGTTTCTTGGGAAGTCTTGGCGTGAGGCACCAATTCAGAAACGAGCAGGAGATAGGGCGGATTACCAGGGTGAACGATCAGCGCTCGCTCTGGGCGGCGCATATCTTGAGTGAATTTCGAAGAGGCGATCGCCGAAGAGGAACTTGCGATCACCGCGCTATCACTCGCAGATGATTCGATCTCTAAGAAGAGTTCGCGCTTGAAGTCGACGTTTTCCGGTCCACACTCTTGTATGTAATCAGCGCCTTCAACGGCGCCGCTCAGGCTATCGAGAGTGGAGACTCGTTCTGCGATCGTTTCGATTGATTCACTGATCAAACCATGGTCCTTTAGTAGGACGAGGCGTTCTCGAACCCGTGAGTCGACGCTGGCACGTTGCGTCGCATCGACATCGAAGAGCCTTACCGCATGGCCGTGGCTTGCGAAGTGGAGCGCCCATCCGATGCCGATACTTCCGGCACCGACGATCGCGATCTTTGTATCGGCGCTCGCCTTACCCATGCTTGCGCTTGTACGCACGATAGGTCGTCGCCCAATTCTTCGGATCATCGAGATTGGTCGAGCCCTGCTTGTGGACCACTTGGTTGTGCGGTGCGGTCTTGACCAATTGCGGATCCTTACGAGCCTCTTCGCAGACGACTTCAAGGACATCGATCCAATAATCGAGATCCTCGATCGACCAGAGCTCGCCAGCCTCGGGAGTGAATGGTTCTGGGATGAACCATGGTTCGTGGCTGAGCCAGAAGGCATCGACGCCATAGTCAGTCATGCGATTCTGTACATCGACGACGGTGACCCCGGTATCTGTAGTGAGTTCACCGAGTGAGTAGCGAGTCATCTCGAGTCGGCGCTTGGTGTGCTCAGGTAGTCCCTTGGTCACACCTTTGATCGCAAGAAGGCGCTTTTCCATGTAGTTATTGGCAAGGACGGAGATATTCGCAGCATCGCGAAGTCCATCGATTCCCATAGCGCGAGTCCATGAGTATGCGCGGATAACAACGGGAACGTTTCCAAAGAATTCGCGGACGCGACCAACGCTTCCTTCGAGACCTTCCTTGAGGTAGTAATCGCCATCAGAGTTCTTGTCGACATAGGGACCGGCGAGGAATGGGACCAACTTCTTGTTGCATCCGAAGGCACCGACGGCAGGTCCGCCACCACTCTTCAATCCACCGAAGGTCTTATGGAGCATGTACATACATGCATCGAAGCCAAGATCGGCAGCACGGATACGGGTCATGACGCCGTTGAAGTTCGCGTGATCGTAGAAGCAGAGTCCGCCAGCATCGTGGACGACCTTGACCCACTCCTTGATATTCGGGTTGTAGATACCGATGTCATCAGGGTTGTTGACCATCAACGCTGCGGTTCGCTCTGAGACGACCGACTTGAGCGCTTCGAGTGATGGATAACCATCGGCTTCGAGTGGAAGCGTGATCACCTTGAATCCAGCAGCCGCTGCTGTGGCCGGGTTACATGGATGCGCCTGTGCGGTGGTGATGATCTCGTTACGTTGCGCTAGCTCACCGCGTGATGCGTGATACGCGCGAGTGATCGTTGCCATGGTGTAGGCAGCATCAGCGCCACCTCCTGCTTGGAAGACGAACTTGTCGAGGCCGGAGAGGTCTCGGAGGATCTCATCGAAGCGATAGATGATCTCCAAGATCCCCTGCATCGTCTCTGGATCCTGATGCGGATGCATCTCTGCCACGAAGGGGCTATAGACCAGGCGCTCGTTGAGACGCGGGTTGTACTTCATAGTGCAGGTACCGAAGAGGCTGATGCCCATCATTCCAAGCGTCTGTTGCGAGAGATGGAGGTAGTGACGTTGCACCTCGAACTCGCTCATCTCGGGAAGAACCGGCGCATCCTTACGACGAAGCGCGCTGGGCACCAACGAGGCAGGATCGCCGACCGTGCTTGCGATCTCGCCTTCGATCTCAGGAGCCATCGCACCGCGGCGACCAGGTTGGCTCAGGTCCATTACGAGCGGCTCATCCCATGATGCCGCGTGATACTTGCGAATCTTCGACTTGATCATGCTGTCACCTCTTCAAGTGCCTCAACCAAAGTATCGATATCTTCGAGCGAGTGGACCTCAGTGACGCAGTAGAGCGCAGACTCACCGAGGTCGGGGAAGTCATCACTCAAATCTTTGCCACCGAATATGCCGTGTTTGAGTAACTTCTTGTTGATTTTCTTGACGCTCTTGTCGGTCTTGTCGAAATTGACCACGAACTCCTTGAAGAAGCCGTCTTTCCACAGGACCTTGACTCCCTTGATCTTGTCGATCTTCTTCGCCGCATAACTGGCGCGAGCGATGATGGAGTTTCCAACATCTACGAATCCTTGCGGCCCCATCAGCGACATGTAGGTCGCATTGGCAACTGCCCAGAGATAGACCGAGTTACCGGTCCAGTCCTTACCTTCTTCACGAGATCCATATGAGGATTGGTGGAAGAGAGTGAGTCCGAATGCCATCTCACCTGGCTCTGTCGTCGCAGTGAGGCTGACCTGAAGTGTCGGGTATTCGCGCGCATACTTCTCTTCATCGCGAGTGGCGATAAATCCACCCACGCCACCACCTGCGTTCATATGGACGCCAAGGGTCTGCGTGGTGCCAACGATGATGTCTGCGCCATATTGGGATGGAGCGGCGACGATGCCGAGCGAGATCGGATCCACACCGACAACGACCTCGGCTCCGGCCTCATGGGCTAGGCGAGAGATCTCTGCCGCCTCGCTCTCGAGAGCACCGAAGTAGTTCGGATTCTCGAAGTAGACCGCAGCGACATCGTTTCCGAGCGCTGACTTGAGATCAGCGAGATCGATCCTTCCTGTCTTGGAATCGAACTTCACGTAGGTGATCTCAAGATGACCATTCAATTCTTTGAAGCCGCAGTAGGTCTGGATTACTTTCGCTCGCTCTGGGTCGAGAGAGGCAGGAACCACGACGCGATTGCGTCCGTTGATACGAGCCGCCATGCGGAGTGCGTGACCTGCAGCAGTGCCATAGCTATAGAGAGGAAGACCGACGAATTCCATTCCGACGAGTTCGCCGAGTTGGCTGGAGAACTCGAACCAAACCTGGTTCCTGCCGTGATCAGAGGAGGGTGTTCCCCAGACATTGGTGGAGAACTCGGTGCGGGTGACCATCTCGTCGCAGATCGCAGGGACATAGTGTTGCCAGCATCCGGCACCGAGGAAGGAGATGTGATCCTCGGCGGAGATGTTCTTGCGAAGGATCGAGGTGAGGTGCTTGGAGAGCGCTGCCTCTGACTTCATTCCCCTCGGAACTTTCCACTCACCTTTGAATCGGTGATCATCGGGGATCTGCTCGAAGACCTCTTCGATATCGGTCACTTCAGCGACGCGAAGCAATTCCTTATAACTCGCGGGCGCCGTATTGGCCATGAATGGATGAGGACTCGGAAGATGTGAGTTACTCGATGCCATATCTCGTTCCTTCTCTCGCGACTTCTTCTAGATCTACTGGCGTTTTCGCTCCAGATCGTGCGAGCTACTTATCGGGTGACGCTACCCGATTCAGTAATCGGCAGACAACAGATCGGGAGGGAGAGGTATGGACCTTGACGAAGGTCGGGGATGGGCTGCTCAGAGGCTCCGTGAAGTCGACATGAAGTTGTACCGGCATCAACTCCATCAACTTCGCACCTGAGGCGAGGATGAAGATTCGCTCCCAACCGATCCGATCGATCACTGCAGCGCTCAACTGTTGGTTGCCACGACCGAAGAGATAGCCCTGGCCTCCGATGACGCCGACGACAAGTTCGCTATTCGGATTCTTGGCTACGAGTTCGAGGATCTCGCGCTCGCCGAGATCCTCTCCCACGAGATCTCGATTGATGATGGCATGGACGCCCGCGGCATCGAGGTCTTGTGAACCATCCTTCAAGATCTCTTCGAGTACGAGATGAGTGCTCCCACCAGGACCAAAGAGATAGAGAATCTCAGGTCGAAGGTGGTTCGCGAAGTTGCGAGCCAACTCCTTGAGGCCAGCCTCACTTGTTGTGGCGTGGGTGGTCTTCGATCTTTGGAGTAGATCAGGTGCATAGGGAGTCTTCGCGACGCCGAAGAACTCTGAAGAGGAGTAGTCGATGGCACCGATTCCAAGATCGAGGATCTCGGCCGAGGTGTATCTCCGCTCTGACGGTGAGATCAGGCGCGAAAGAATCTCTGTGACATCGCGTGGGTTGAGACCGAAGACTCCGCTTCGCATCTTCACTCCCGATGGGATTCCAAGGATCGGTATCCGATCCTTGACGAGATCGAAGATGTCGCGCGCCGTGCCATCACCGCCAGCAAAGAGGATCAGATCAAGATCATGCTTCAAGAGTTCTTCGATGACCTCTTTCGTGTCATCGGAGGAAGTCTCCGCCGAGTCGTCGACACTTACCTGCTTTTTGGCCTTCTCATAGGCAATCCCAAGTTGATCGAGAAGGTCGCCACCCATCGAGCCGGTGGGAGCAAGGAATTCGATTTCGCCTAGGTGTAAAGGTGAGAGCGATTCGAGAGTGATCCGTGCACGATCGCAAGAGTGAGGAAGCGCGCCACGCTCTTTCGCCCGCAGCAAGAGGTCCCCATCTGTGCCATGAAGGCCTACTCGTCCACCCATTCCTGCGATCGGATTGATCAGAAATCCGATGCGAAGGGGAGATGGACTCATCTGTGATCGAGTCCTTAGCGTCCGATCTCTTTCGCGATGTCATCGACAGCAGCACGGACAGTTGTGACCATCTTCTCGAGCTCGTTTTCAGTGACGACGAATGGTGGTGAGAATGCAAGCGTGTCTGCTGCAGGGAGTGCTCGAGTGATCACACCGCGCTCCATTGATCGACGCGCGGCTCGAATGGCGATCTTGTCGGCGGGATCGAATGGAGTCATTGGATCCTTCTTCGCAACGAGTTCGATCGCTCCGATCAAAGCCTGACCGCGGATCTCTCCGACGAGTGGGTGATCTGCGAAATTCTCTTGCAGAAGCTGGTGGAGATAGGCACCCTTCTTCAGGTTCGATTCTAAGAATTTGCCTTCTTCCAACATGTCGAGGGTCTCGAGTGCACATCGTGCTGCGAGTGGATGTGCGGAGTAGGTATAGCCATGTCCGAAAGCGCCATATTGAACTGAACCATCACGAAGCACCTGCCAAATCTTCTCCGAGATGATGGAGGCAGAGAGTGGGACATAGGCCGAAGTGAGTCCCTTGGCAACGGTGATGATGTCTGGTTCGACGCCGAAGAGGTCCGATCCGAACATCGCACCGAGGCGTCCGAAACCGGTCACAACCTCATCAGCGATCATCAAGACGTCATACTTCTTCAATACTTTTTGAATCGCAGGGAAGTATTCCTTCGGTGGGACGATCACTCCACCTGCTGCCTGAAGTGGCTCTGCGATGAAAGCGGCGACAGTCTCAGGTCCCTCTTTGAGGATCATCGCCTCGAGTTCATCTGCGAGAGTCTGTGAGAACTCAGCGTCGGTTGCGCCAGCAGCCTTCTCCCAGATGCGGTGCGGCGGTCTGACATGTCTGATCATCGGAAG
>JBJTGO010000153.1:0-4255 GCA_046093985.1 Actinomycetota bacterium | reverse complement strand
TGGCGCAACCTTCCATGCGAGCATCAAGAGTGGGAAGTTCCACGGGATGATCTGCCCGGCCACTCCATGTGGCTTGGGGTCATCACCGATTCCTGCATATTGAAGTTTGTCGGCCCATCCTGCGTGGTAGAAGAAGTGTTGGATCGCAAGCGGGATATCAGTATCACGCGTCTCACGGATCGGTTTTCCATTGTCGAGAGTCTCGAGGACTGCAAACTCGCGCGCACGTTCTTGCATCAATCGCGCGATCCGATAGAGATACTTGCCTCGCTCTTTAGCGGGCATCTTCGACCAGACCTTCACGTAGGCGTTACGCGCTGCCTTCACGGCGGCATCGACATCAGCGACGCTACCCGCGGCGACTTTGGTCAATACCTCTTCAGTTGCAGGATTGATCGTCGCAAAGCGTTTACCAGATTTCGATGCGACGAACTTGCCGTTGATGAAATGGTCGTAACTCGGTGCGATTGAGACGATGTCGCGAGACTCAGGAGCTGGGGCATATTCGAAGATGCTCACGCTTCATCCTTCGTCTTGGCTCTACTCGATACTGACATAGTCACTGCTCTGATAGTAACCATCGCGTTGCTTCATTCGTTGCATCAGCAAGTCATTGAGGAGTGCGCTCGCACCGATGCGAAAGAACTTAGGATCGAGCCAAGCATCCCCTGCGATCTCGTTGACGAGGACCAGTTGCTTGATCGCATCCTTCGTGGTTCGAATCCCACCGGCTGGCTTGACTCCGATTCGCACACCGGTTCGGTCATGGAAATCTCGCACTGCTTGAAGCATCAGCGCGACGACCGGGGCAGTTGCTGCCGGTGTCACCTTGCCCGTACTCGTCTTGATGAAATCAGCGCCGGCAAGCATCGCAAGATAGGAAGCGCGTCGGACATTGTCGTAGGTGACAAGTTCGCCCGTCTCTAGGATCACCTTGAGATGAGCCCGCTCACCGCACTCACTCTTGATCGCGACGATCTCATCGAAGACTTCGAGGTAGCGTCCGGAGAGGAATGCGCCACGATCGATCACCATGTCGATCTCGCCTGCCCCCGCTTCGATCGCATCCCTGGTGTCTTGGAGTTTCACTTCACGGGATGCTCTTCCTGAAGGGAATGCGGTCGAGACTGCGGCGACCGGGATCTCGCCACCTCCGATGAGATCGAGGTGCTCGCGGGCGATCTTGACCATGTCGTTATAGACACAGATCGCACCAACGTGAGGAACGCTCTGATCGCTTGGATCCGGGCGATGCGCCTTGTTGCAGAGGGAGCGAACTTTGCCTTCGGTATCTGCGCCCTCAAGAGTGGTGAGATCGACCATCGAGATCGCAAGGTCGATTGCGAGAGATTTACTGGCTTTCTTGATGCTTCGGGTTCCAAGTTCAGCGACCCTTGCCTCGAGTCCGACTTGATCGACTCCAGGAAGCGTCTCAAGGAAACTAAGGAGTGATTGCTCATCTCTGACCCCGAGATGTTGCGCCACATCTGGAAATCGTGGTTGGAGAGTCGTCGATGAGGTCATGAGAGCGGCAAGCCTATCCGAGTGGCCTAGTCAATGACTGTGAGGTGGATTGCGTGACGGATTGCGTGACGGACTGGGCGAGAAATTGTGAGATGAAGTCTCCACTCGCTTTCGCGACTCTTTCAATTGCCTCAAACTGTTTCGCCTCTCCGACTACCTCGATATAGCACTTGAGTTTGGGTTCAGTGCCACTTGGCCGGATGATCATTCGAATCTTGTCGTTTGAATGCGAACTTCCCTCGCGCTCAAACCAGAGGCGAATACCCTCCGTTGGTGGAAGTCCATTACGTGGTCTTTCTAAGTCATCAAGTGAGTGGAATCGGTATGAGAGAGCCTTCATCTCCCCAGATCCGGGAATCTCAATTTTCTGAGGAGGATTGGCGCGAAGCGAATCCATCAGAGGTGGAATCAGTGAGAGATCATCGAAGCGAAGCGATACTTGTTTCGTCGCGTGGTATCCGATGCGTTGCCAGATTCGATCGAGATACTCGGAAATCGAGGAGCCTTCCTCTTTCAGTCGCGCAGCGAGATCAGTGATCATCAGAGCGGCGCTGATCCCATCCTTGTCATTGACCGATCGGGAATCGACACAGTAACCAAGGGCCTCTTCGTATCCGAAGGTGAGACCTTCTACCTTTGCGAGCCATTTGAATCCGGTGAGCGTCTCCGTGAAGCGAAGACCGAAGTGCTCTGCGATCTTTGAAAGTCCCGAGGAAGAGACGATGGAATTGGCGAAAATGGCCTTACTTTGCGCCTCTGGTGCCAAATTCTCTGCGATGTGGTTTCCTAACAAGATTCCCACTTCATCGCCACGGAGCATCCGCCAGCTGCCAGAGTGATCATCTTTGATCGCGGCAGCGCAGCGATCCGCATCAGGATCATTGGCGATGACAAGGTCCGCCCCGAAGTCTCGAGCCCGCTCAAGCGCTAGGTCGATCGCACCCTTCTCTTCCGGATTGGGGAATGCCACGGTGGGAAAATTTGGATCGGGATCCGCTTGTTCGCTCACGAGGATCGGCTCGGCAAAACCCGCCGCATGGAAGACTGAACGGAGTGTCTCTGTGCCAACACCATGGAGAGCGGTGTAGACGACAGTGATCTGTCTTGCCTTCGTTGCGACCTTCGCGACGCTATGGACATATCTTCGAATCACTGACTCATCAAGGGTCACCCACTTTTCGCCCCGAGGAAGGTTCTTGATAGAAGCAATCGACTTGATCTCGTGGAAAATCTCTTTGTCGGCAGGTGCGATAATCTGCGAACCTTCATAACGGATTCCATCAACGGTGCCACCGAGGTAGACCTTGTAGCCGTTATCTTCCGGAGGATTGTGACTTGCTGTGACCATGACTCCGACATCAAGGTTGAGATCGCGAAGTGTGAAGGCAAGGACAGGCGTAGGAAGAGGTCTCGGCAAGAGGAAGACCTCCATTCCGGCCCCAGCAAAGATCTCGGCGCTATCTCGTGCGAATTCCTCTGAGCCATGACGAGCATCTCTTCCGATCACCACGGAATTGAGACCGCGCTCCTTCATGTAGCGAGCGATCCCAGCTGCGGTTCGAGAGACGAGGGCTCGATTCATCTGAGACGGACCAGGACCAACTCGACCCCGAAGACCTGCTGTGCCGAATTCGAGGAGACCGTTGAAGCACTTCTTGATGGCGAGGAGGTCGTTCTCTCGAAGCATCGTGGAGAGTTCGGCGACAGTCTTCGGATCCGGATCATCAGCAATCCAGGCCTCGACCTCGTCTCGAAGATCGGGGTCGATTCGCGGAGCCATGCCTGAAATCTAGCCCCGCGTCACGTCTTCCCCCTGCCGGAGCCTGGGATTAGGGTGAGAGTGCGATTAGCGAACAACTGCCGGGGGGGGGGTCGTGACTCAATCGCTTTTTCAGAAGACCCAGGGATTGATCGAATTGTTGGCACAGGACCCATTGCGGGCGCATGTCATTACGTTCTTGAGTCGGGAGTTGGGAAGTACCGGAGAGCCAACAGCAGTTGCTTACCTTCAACTCTCTCGAGATGGAATCCTCCATGTCGTCTCACATGAGGGCTTCGTAGGTTTCAATCCGGAATCAATCTCTCGGATCGATATTGATTCTGACCGTGCGGCGAGTGAAGCACTACGAAGCGGTCGCTTGCGGATACTCACTCTGGAGGAACGTCTCGCACAAGCCAGTGATCTTCCGGAAGAACTTCGCGGTTACTGGCGCTCTTCGGTCGCGATACCGATCGGGCTCCAATCAATCTACTTCATAAATTTTCGTGAAGATGTCACAGCAATCTCGAAATTCGAAGAGTTTATCAAGTGCATCGGATCACTCTTGACTTCATTTGAAGGGCAAGTACGCGATAGACGTCGTGGCAAGAAGGAACTTTGGTTTGATGAGAAGTCAGAGTCACTTTCAAGTCGCGAAAAGAGGATCGTTGAATTGATCCGAGAGGGAAAGACTAATCCTGAAATTGCGACAGAGTTGGGGTACAGCGAGTCCTTGATCCGCCAAGAGACCGTCTCCATCTATCGCAAATTGGGCGTGAACGGTCGGAAAGAGCTCAGATCCCCTGACTCGACTCCGAAGCGAGCAATCCGCAATGTGATAAGAATCGCAATCGCTATGTCAGGCATCGAGGCATTACAGCCACTTCTGGAGGGATTTGGACCGATTCAAGGATTCGTTGTGTAAATAAATGGTTCTCAGTGTTACCTAATCATCATCAATCGCTGTGCGGG
>JBJTGO010000152.1:0-3013 GCA_046093985.1 Actinomycetota bacterium | reverse complement strand
AAGAGGTGCTCGTATCACTCACTCGCCATGCAGAGATCGTCGTTGTGAAGCGGAATGAATCAGGTGCCGTTGCTATAGATGCATCCTCTGGTCAAATCCTCAGTGACCGACAGCCGCGGAAAGATCCGGTCGATAGCACAGGGGCAGGAGATAGTTTCGCTGCTGGATTCATGGCGGAGTGGATCAAAGAACGTGATCTTCTCGCGGCTGTCGGTCACTGAGGATTTGACCAGAGGATGCATCGATCGCAACCGCACCGGATTCATTCCGCTTCACAACGACGATCTCTGCATGGCGAGTGAGTGATACGAGCACCTCTTCCATCGGTGCGCTCTCACTCGCCGCGAGGTAGCGCGCCTCCGATTCATTGAGGATCATCACAGTGCTCTTGGGAAGAGTCGAGAGAATTGTTTCGTGATCGGCAAAGGTCGACATGGTTCCGACAGAGGCCGGGTCGAAGATCACTGGAATCTTTGCTTCGTTGAGCGCCTCGAAGACTTTGATGACGCCCTCATGTGACTGCTTGTTGAAGAGCGCATAACCAGAGAGATAGGCGAGTTTGAAGTTCTCAAGCGGTGGCAAATCATTGACCGAGAGTCCGGCATTTGCACCAGAATCAGGAAACATCGTGCGTTCACCACTTCGGTCGACTAAGACAACAACTGTCCCAGTGGAGAGCTCGGGGATGGTCCGTACATGGCACTCAACGCCCGCCGCCGTTAGCTCGGCGACAAGTGCTGCGCCCACCGAATCACTTCCTATCCGCGCGAGTAACTCTGGTCTGGAATCTGTCGTTGCAAGCCACGCTGCGACATTGGCTGCGGTACCGCCCCCGCGCGTGATGACCTGTGACGGAGTATCACTTCCGTAACGAAGCCCTTCGAGAGCCTTCGCACCACCATCGATCTCCAACTTCACGATCACATCAAGGGCGATATCACCGATACAGAGAATGCGGCGATTGATATCTCTCTCCTTGCTCATCGTCGGCTGTAACTCACCGCGATCTGCGCAGCCAACCGTGAGTTCTCCTTGATGATCTCGGTATTGACTCGGAGTGATTCACCCTCGCTATTGCTATGGAAGAACTCAAGCAGGAATGGCGTCACAGCCTTTCCGACGACGCCATTGGCTTCAGCCCGTTTCATCCCTTCGTCGAGAAGGCGATGGTGCTTTTCCGGATCCATCGGATGCGATGTGGGTTGGGCGACGATGAGAGCAGCGTCATGGGTGCGACTGATCATCACATCTGCGATGGCATCACTGCTCTCGAGGCGATACTCGAGAGGGAATCCGCTATCTGCGAGGTAGAAGCCAGGGAAACGATCAGTGCGATATCCGATGAGAGAGATGCCAAGGGTCTCGAGTCGCTCCAGCGTTGACGGAATGTCGAGAATCGATTTCACACCTGCACAGACAACTGTGATCGGAGTCTTCGAGAGTTGAGTCAGGTCTGCAGATTCATCAAAGCTCGTCGAAGCACCACGATGGACACCGCCGAGTCCGCCAGTAGCAAAGGTGGAGATACCAGCGCGCCATGCAAGGTAAGCAGTCGATGCAACCGTTGTTGCAGCAGAGCGTTTCTGGGCGATCACGATAGGCAGGTCACGTGTCGATGCCTTCGTGATGTCATCTCTATTCGCAAGTTCGGCAAGACCTTGATCATCGAGACCGATGTGGATCTGACCATCGATGATCGCGATCGTAGCTGGCGTTGCGCCCTCTTCTCTGACGATCGCTTCGACTTCACGGGCGACCTCAAGGTTGCTGGGGCGAGGCAGGCCATGAGCGATGATCGTAGATTCCAATGCGACAACGGGGCCACCCTGCTTCAAAGTGGCTTCGACTTCAGGTGAAGTGAGGAATTCCATCGCGCTCCTGCCCGGCTCATGCTGCTCTTATTCTGGCGACAAGTCTTTCATGAAGAGATAAAGAAGAGAGAAGGAAGCTGGAAACTGGCAAGATTGCGATGTGAGCGCTGAGCGTGGACTTGCCGACCTGACTCGCTCCCTCTTCGCTTCGCTCGGCCTTGGGGTCGACAATCCATTGGAGATTGAACCGACGCGAGGCTCTGATGTCGTGATGCTGATCGATGGCTTCGGCGCATTCATCTTCGATCAGTACCCCACCTTCATCCCTGTGATCGCCGGAGAATCCGATCCTTACCTACTGTCATTGCGCTCTTACTTTCCGACCACCACGGTGACCAATCTGACGAGTCTTGGGACCGGCAAGTTGCCCTCCGCTCATGGCATGGTTGGGTACACGATGCGCATTCCCTTTGCGACCGAAGGAACGCCACAACTTCTCAATGGTTTGAAGTGGGATCCCAGGATCGATCCATTGACGTGGCAGCGACATGCAACCCTCTTCGAGCAAGCCTCGAAGGTGGGTATCGATGTCTTTCACATCGCTTCCAAGCGCTATGAGGGCAGTGGCTTCACCGAGGCTGCCTTGCGAGGCGCACGTTATCTCGCGGCACAGAGCGATGACGAGATCATCGCCGCCCTTGAAGTATCAACGAAGCGCGGTCCATCCTTCACATATCTCTACCTCAATGATGTCGATGAGGCGGGACATGGTCATGGCGTCGGTTCCGAGAAGTGGCTCGCAGCACTGCATCGGATCGATAACCTGGTGAAGCGAGTACTCGCAGCTCTACCGAAGGGATCACGACTTTGGATCACTGCCGACCACGGCATGGTCAATGCAGGGGAGAAAGTAGTTCTCGGTCTCGATAATCCACTCCTTGAGGACGTGGTGCTTCTGGGTGGCGAGCCTCGAGCGCGCCATCTCTATCTCTCGGAGAGCGGTGCACCAGCACTAAGCGGCGATACATTGGAAGAGCGAGTCGAGCGAGTTCGAAGGCGATGGCGTGACTTCTTCGGTGACCGCATCGCACTTCTTCGAGCCTCAGAGGCTTATGGCGATGCCATCGAGCAAGGCATCAAGGAGAGAATCGGCGATCTCATCGCGATACCGACTGACGACACAGTATTGATCGAGCCGGAAC
>JBJTGO010000151.1:0-1610 GCA_046093985.1 Actinomycetota bacterium | reverse complement strand
GCCTAGGTGAGCTTCTGGATCCCGCCGCTGATCGCTTGTACATCGTGGTGATTCTTTTTTCTCTGTGGGATCTTGAACTGCTCCCGATCGCTGTGGTTCTTCTCATCGTTGGTCGTGACATCATCCTTGGGATTCTCTTGATTGTGATGAAGAGAAGAGATCTTCCACCTTTCACAGTGACCTATCTTGGAAAAGCAGCGACCTTCAATCTTCTCTATGCCTTTCCCTTCTTGATGCTGACGAGAAGCAATACGCCCTGGGTTGCAGAATCGTCCTTCATCCTCGGGTGGGCCTTCTCCGCTTGGGGGATAGGCCTCTATCTCTACACCGGCTTCGTGTACCTTCGAGAGGGCCTTCGAGACCTTGCCCAAGTTCGCGGACGAGTTGATGGGAGTAGAGAGAAGCAATAGGGTCTGAGCCGTTCAAAGCTCTTACTCACAGTGAGGCAAGATTCCCGTGGAGGTTGAATGTGTCTCTAGTTCCTGAGGGTCTTCAATTCACGAAAGAACATGAGTGGGTTGAAAAGACTTCCGAAGGCGTGATCCGATTTGGCATCACTGATTATGCGCAATCGGCACTTGGGGACATCGTCTACATTCAACTGCCAGCAGTCGGCGATGCGCTTGTTGTTGGGAAGGTTTGTGGGGAGGTTGAATCTACAAAGAGCGTCTCTGAGATTTACGCCCCGGTCTCTGGTTCAGTCATCCGAGTCAATGATGCGCTCAATCAAACTCCGGAAACGATGAACAAGGATCCTTACCAGAGTGGTTGGATCGCGGAAGTGGAGGGCTCCACTGACGGAGAGCTCCTTTCCCCAGCCGAGTACAAGGCGTTGATCGGGGAATAGCGCGCTTGACCGCCCCACGGGGGAGCAATAGCGTTGCCCTCAAGTTGAGGGTCAGAGTTTCCGTGGCTTTCGCGTGGAATAGAAGTGAATCAAGAAGTGAATCTTCGGTGTGATCAGGTGAAGATGAATCGAAAGGTGAGAGATTCTCGATGAGCGTTCCGGCCCGTGCATATCTGAGTATCGGTGAAGTACTGAGCAAATTGAGGTCCGAATTTCCAGATGTGACGATCTCCAAGATCAGGTTCTTGGAAGCGGAAGGTTTGATCGATCCACAGCGAACTCCATCCGGTTATAGGAAGTTCACCAGCGTCGATCTCGAGAGACTTCGTTACGTTCTCCTGGCGCAACGCGATGCATATCTCCCGTTGAAAGTGATCAAAGAGAACCTTGATGCACTTGATCGCGGCCTTACCCCGCCAACACAAGCGGGTAGCATGCCAACGGTAAGAATCGCTGGCGGAGATCAACTAAGTCCCGAGAACTTCCAACCACGAAGCGACATTCGACTCTCACGTGAGGAACTGTTGACCTCGTCGAAACTCTCAGATGAGCAATTGGTTGAGATTGAGGGTTATGGTCTCATCACCCCTAAGGGAAGGTTCTACGATGGCGATGCACTTGCTGTCGCGACCGCGGTCGCGTCGCTTGCAAGCTTTGGCATTGAGGCGCGTCATCTTCGTGCTTTCAAAACCGCTGCAGACCGCGAAGTCGGATTGATTCAGCAAGTGGTTACTCCGATGTACAAACAGAAGAACACTGATTC
>JBJTGO010000150.1:0-2582 GCA_046093985.1 Actinomycetota bacterium | reverse complement strand
GCCCAAAATCCGCTGATTCGCTTGGCGTAACCGTTTCGCTCCTCGATCACCTTCTCGTTGTAAGTCTCGATTCTTGCTTCCATGGTGCGCCAGATCGCAGGTCGGACTCGGTCTGCGATCACGACATAACGTCGATCGCCCGTCAAACGTGCGGCGAGGTAGGTCTCATCCATCTCGAGGATCGGCGCGACCACCTTCGCGACCTCTTCGCCATCATGGATCAACTTCTGATCGACGACGATGCGGTAGGAAAGGACGCTCCGTGCCAGTTCGATCCCATTGGCGTCGAGGATCGCACCTCGGGGTGCTGGGATCGTTGCTGTGCGTTCGAGCTCTCCCGATGCCTTGACCATCAAGTCATTGGAGCGAAGTGCCTGCAGATCTAGGAGTCTGATCGCGAAGACCAAGAGGATGATGCCGATGATGGCAACTGCGAACTGAATCCGCTTGGGCTGGAGTGACCGATCAGTTGCGAGATTCATCGAAGTTCGCTTCCTACCTATCTTGAATCTCTATGAACCGCGGGCTACCCGAGGCGACCATGCCCAGCATCTCCGCTGAGCGAGCAAGGCGATCCGGTGAAGAGATGTGTGCAAGCTCGGTCTGCGCGGCCTGCCGAAGTTCTTTCATTTCTATGACTTCGAGTTTGAGAGCGCGAACAGTGAATGCGCCTTCAGTAAGTGCGATGTTGAGCATGAACATCGCCATCAATCCGGCCGTAGCAATCGAAACACAGATCATGACAAAGTTCTTGGAATCTCGCTTCTCGTCCGTAAGCGATGCGAGAGTGAGATTGCCAAGATTGCTCAATGGGGTGACGAGCGCAAGTCGTCTCGCTCTACCTACCTTGCCATCTGCCCTGCTATTCGCCTTATGCGCCGGCGTCGGTCCCAGTTCGCGTATCGCCATCAGGCTGCCACTCGAGTGATCGCACGGATACGCACGGATTTCGCGCGAGGATTGACGAGCATCTCTTCCTCGCTTGCTTTCTCACTTCCATTGAAGATCAATGCGAACTTCTGCTCTTGGCCCGGCAACTCCACAGGGAGACCTGGAAGATCCTTACGAGCAGTGACGCGCGTGAAGTGTTCCTTGACGATCCGATCCTCGAGTGAATGGAATGAGAGGACCACCATCCGTCCTCCCACTGCAAGCCGATCAAGCGCGACCGGTAACGAACGATCCAAGATGTCGAGTTCGCCATTGACTTCGATTCGTAAAGCCTGGAATGTGCGCTTTGCGGGATTGCCACCGGTACGACGTGCTGGTGCTGGGATCACGCGCTTGATCAGATCAACGAGCATTGAGCTCTTCGAGATCGGCTCCTTGCTACGCTCAGTGACAATCGCTTTCGCAATCCGAGGTGCGAATCGCTCTTCGCCGTACTCACGCAAGATGCGCGTGAGGTCTGATTCGGAGTAGGTGGCCAGGACTTCGGCTGCGGTGAGGCCCTGGCTCCTATCCATCCGCATGTCGAGAGCGCTCTCCTGTGAATAGGAGAAGCCCCGTTCAACGGAATCAAGTTGCATCGAGGAGACGCCGAGATCAAGGAGGATGCCGTCGACAGTACGAGTCCCAAATTGATCCAAGACTTTCCCAAGATTGTCGTAGGTGTCACGATAGATCTGTACTCGACCGTGGAATGGTTCAAGGCGCTTAGCCGCTTGTGCGATGGCATCGGAGTCTCTATCGATTCCGATGATGGTCAGATGCGGGAAACGAGAAAGCAATTCGAAGCTATGTCCAGCAAGACCGAGAGTTCCATCGACGACGATCGGATGTTCTCGACCTTCGATTGCAGGAGCAAGTAGCTCAACAGTTCTATCGAGACAGACGGGCAGATGGATCTCGGGCATCTTCCCTACCTCACTCTCTTCTCGCCTATCTATTGCACTTCAACTTCAGCTAGCGCTCTGCGATGAGATGAAGAGACGCTCTGGTCACTGTCGGCCGACGGATGGGGGGATAAATCGGCACCGGGGAAGCAGTGCCGATTTAGTGAAGGTCGACAGTGGCCAGAACGGCCCTGTTCACTTCATCGCTATGTAGTTGTCCTGCTTGGTTTCAGAACTGTTCGTCTCTAGAAGAGTCCGGGGAAGATCTCCTCTGAGACATTGGCAAAGTCGCCTTCGCGATCTGCGAGATAGCTCTGCCACGACTTGGCATCCCAGATCTCGACACGAGTGTTTGCGCCGATGACGACGCACTCCTTGGTAAGGGATGCGTATTCGCGCAATGGATTCGGGATGGTGACGCGACCTTGCTTGTCGGGAATCTCGTCGTGAGCTCCGGCGAACATCACGCGCATGTAGTCGCGAGCGCTCTTTGCAGTAAGTGGGGTTTGTCGGAGTTGCTCCGTGATTCGGGCGAACTCATCAGCGGGAAAGACATAGAGGCATCGCTCTTGGCCCTTGGTGATGACAAGACCTGGGGCGAGGGGATCTCGGAATTTGGCGGGGAGAATCAAGCGACCCTTCTCATCGAGTCGTGGTTCGTGAGTCCCCAAAAACACTGTTTTTCCCCTTGCTTCTTCACTTCTCGAGCAAGACCCCCGTCTCGCTCAATTCCCCACTTTACTCCCT
>JBJTGO010000149.1:0-2719 GCA_046093985.1 Actinomycetota bacterium | reverse complement strand
GGTCGCACCCTATGTCTCGCGTTGGTACTTCGCTCAGGTGATCAACGGGGTTGAAGGCGCACTTCGCGAATCAGGGCTCGATCTCTTGCTCTACAACTTCAGTCAGATGAAGGGGCGAGGACGACTCTTCCAACATCAACTCCTCAAGGGTCGAGTCGACGCCTTGATCGTAATCAGCCTCCCACCGACTGAAGAGGAATTCGAATCGATGCTCAGTCTCGGTATCCCGATCGCCCTCGTTGGGATGCATCATGAGAATTGCTCATCGGTTGCGATCGATGATGTGGCCGCTGCGAAGACTGCAACGCGCCATCTCGTCAATCAAGGTCACAAGGAATTGGCAATCATTTCGGGAAGCCCCAAGGACCCATTCAACTTCAGCGTGCCACAGGATCGAAGGAAGGGCTTCATTGATGTCTTAGCCGAGAGTGCGCTTGCGTGGGATCCATCGCGCGAAGTCTTCGGCGAGTTCACCATGCAAGGCGCAGAGCGAGCGGTTGATGAGTTACTTGCACGCCCGAACCGACCGACTGCGATTTTCGCGCAATCAGATGAGATGGCGATCGGTGCGATGCGTGCGATCAGACGACATGGACTGCGCGTACCGGAGGACATCTCGCTCGTCGGATTCGATGGACATGAGATGGCAGAGTTCTTCGACCTGACCACGGTGGAGCAACCGGTGACGCGGATGGGTGAGATGGCCGCCTGGTCGATCATGGAGAAATTGAAGAATCCATCGAGCGAGTTCCATTCACTGACATTGCCGACGACGCTCGTGGTGAGGAATTCCACCGCTCGACTTCCCTGAATCCATCTTGAATCCTTCCCGAATCCTTGAAGTGCAGTGCGGTTGGGATTACGCTCATCGAAATGACCCCGATCCACATCGCTTCACTCGAAGAGTTGAGAAAACGCTCTAGCGAGAAGTGGCGAAGATTCCCTGCCGATGTCCTGCCGTTGCCGGTTGCGGAGATGGATTACGAGATCGCCCCTGAGATTCGAAGTCGCTTGATTGACATGGTCACCCGTTCCGATACCGGTTACTTAGGTCCCATACCGGAGTTAGGTCAGGCGCTCGCTGAATTCTCCGCCCGCCGCTTCGATTTCCATTTTGACCCAGAGCGAGTCCGTGTCGCTGTCGATGTGGGAGCTGCCATCGTCGAGGTCTCTCGCCTCTTCATCACTCACGGTGAGAAGATCATGGTCAACTCACCCGTCTATCAGAACTTCTACAACTGGATCAAAGAGCTCCATGCAGAGTGTGTCGATGCGCCGATGATCGAAGCCGAGATCGAATCGGTATCCTCTCAGGAGAAGAGCTATCACTTGGATTTCGATGCGATTGAACGAGGGTATGCATCAGGAGTGAAGATTCATTTCCTCTGTCATCCCCATAATCCACTTGGTCTCATCTTTAGCGCTGATCAACTCTCTCGTGTCGCAGATCTTGCCAAGAAATATGGAGTGATCGTTATCTCTGACGAGATCCACTCACCTCTCGTCTATCAGAATGAGAGCTTTGTTCCCTTCCTCTCCGTCTCGGAGAGTGCGAGAGAGGTCGGCATCTCAGTTATCTCTGCAAGCAAGGCGTGGAACCTCGCCGGTCTCAAGTGCGCGCAGTTCATCGCTCTCGATGATCGGATCAATGAGCGCTTGAAGTCCCTGCCGGAGGCGGTCCACTTTCGCGCCTCACTCTTCGGTGCAGTGGCTGCAGTGGCTGCCTTGGAGGAAGGAAACACCTGGCTTGATGAGGTTCGAGTCGATCTAGAGCGGAAGCGAGATCTTCTCAACGATCTGATCAGAGAACATATCTCCAAGGCCTATCTCTTCCGCACCCACTTCGGCTACCTCGGCTGGATTGATCTTCGAGCATATGGTCTTGGCGATGATCCAGCTCGAGAGTTGCTGACACGGGGGAGAGTCGCCCTCAATCCTGGGCATACCTATGGCCCTGGTGGGCGCGGGTTCGTCAGATTCAACTTCGGCACCAGTGATGAGATCATCGAAGATGCTGTGATGCGGATGAGACAGGTACTCGTCGAGAGCGCTTCGTGATGGTCGATGTCGCCATCATCGGCGGCGGTCACAATGGACTCGTCGCTGCCTCCTATCTTGCTAAGGCAGGTCTTACCGTCCGTCTCTTCGAATCGGGCGAGCATCTAGGTGGCGCCACAGCGAGCGAGAGAGTCTTCGAAGGTATCGATGCAAAACTTTCGCGCTACTCATATCTCGTATCTCTCCTTCCGGATCAGATCGTCCAAGAGCTAGGTTTGAATTTCGAGACGATCTCACGTCGCATCTCTTCTTTCACTCCCTATAAATCGAAAGATGATGGCGACCAAGGGCTTCTGATTAGCAATGATTGGAGCGAAGCCAAGGATGCTTTCTCATCCTTGGGGTTGGAAACGGATGCCCACGCCTGGCGCAATTTCTATGACCAGATCGCTTCTGTCGCCCCTGCAATCGCGGGGACCTTCCTCTCACCACTTCCCACGAGAAGTGAGATGAAGGAGCTCATCGGATCCGAAGCCTTTGACCTCCTTTTCACTACACCACTTGGTAACACCCTTACCGATCGCTTCGACGATGATCGGGTCCGCGGCATCGTCCTCACAGATGGGCTGATTGGAACCTTCACTGACGCCTTCGACCCAGGCCTGCTGGCGAATCGATGCTTTCTCTATCACTTGGTGGGAAATGGTGATGGTCAGTGGAA
>JBJTGO010000148.1:0-6028 GCA_046093985.1 Actinomycetota bacterium | reverse complement strand
CTATCTCTGCTGTGAGGGTGACTCTCGTCGCCACTCCCAGCGCCACTCCAATCGCCACTTGCCTCGGGTGTGACATCGACACTTCGAGTTGCACCAGGTTGCGTGAGTTCTTCAATCGCCTCGATCACCTTATTCGCACTCGCGAGGATCGCGCGATCATTGCGCCAACTGATGCTCAGTGAGAAGCGAAGTTCCCCGGCAGTACCTGCTGGGAAGTAGTTGTAGAAAGTTGTCATCGTGTCGGCGCTTGCGCCGCGCCAGCCATAGATCGATTGGAAGGGATCCCCCACTGCCATCACTGGATGGCTCTCGCTCCCATCGCGCCTGCCATAGAGCGCAGAGAGCATCCGCAACTGACTCTGTGAGGTGTCCTGATACTCATCGAGAAGGACTGCCTTGAACTTCGCGCGCTCAGACTCCCCGATCTCTGCGAACTCTGCTGAGAGCGTCGAAGCCATCGCCATCTGATCATCGAAGGAGAAGGTGTTCTCTTCGCGCCGTTTCTGATCGAAACGCTCCACCATCGGAAGGAGGGCGAGGCGAAGTTTGGCGTGATTGATGATCTTGCCATGTTCTTTGGTGAGTTTGCCGGGAAGAGCTGAGATGCCTGCGAGTAATTCCTCGGTCACCTCTCGCACCGCTTCGACGCTACTTCCATGTTCTGAGATCAAGCGTGAGAGTGCAATCACCTTCTCCACTGCTGTCTTCGATTTGATCTCAACTTCAGGATCCATATCGGTGTGATGAGCGACGACCTGTGTTGCGATCTGAAAGAGCGCCGCCTCACCAAGTGGGATGAAATCACTATCGATGCCATGGCGAAGCCCATATTCAGTGACGATCTTCGAGGCATAGGAGTGATAGGTGAGGATGGTTGGATCAGTAAGAAGTAGTGAGCGCGCGATGATTCCGCTCTCTGCCAATTGGCGAAGGCGAAGGCGCACTCGGACTGCTAACTCACCGGCTGCGTTACGAGTGAAGGTAAGACCTAAGATCTCATCAGGGCGCGCCAACTCATTGGCAACTAAGTAGAGAACGCGCGATGCCATCGTCTCGGTCTTACCGGATCCGGCACCAGCGATCACGATCGCTGGTGAGAGTGGAGCCGAGATGATCGCGCTCTGTTCCTTGGTTGGTTCTTTGAAAGAGGGATCGACACGAAGGAGCGCTCTGGTGATATCGCTCTCCGAGTACTTGATCTCCGGGTACTTGATCTCTCTCTTCGGGTTCGCGCTCACGGAATCCTTCTCGCTCATGGCTCCACCACCGATCGACCGCTACCTTGCATCGGACAGATGGTTCGAACCGCACAGATTCGACAAGAACTATTGATCGTCGCGATGAAGGAGTTACCGGCCATCGCAACGCTCTCACTCTCGATCTTCGCCGCGATCTCCTCGGAGTCGATCGCTGGTTGCTCGCGCGTAGTGATCGACTTCGAATCCTTCGCGGGATAGACGAGCTGTGCGCCGCCGATCTCTGGCTCTTCCTCGATCCGACCCTTCAAGATTTCGAAACCACCGCTTGCAAGCGCGGTCTGATAAGCCGCAAGTTGAAGGTTCTCCGCTGTCTTCTCCTCTGTCAGTGGCGTCGCTGTCGTCTTGAGATCGACGATGAATAACTTGCCTTCATCATCGATTTCGATCCGGTCTGCGCTTCCTCGCAACCGCACTCGCCCGATGGTGAGATCCAATCTCGCCTCGGTCGCCAGCAAAGTTCGATCATTGGAGGTATGCCATGTGAAGAAGCGATCGAGGATGCGAGTAGCGCGACGCAACTCATGGGTGTGAGCCCACCCCGTACTTCGATCGATCAGATACCAGGTCCGCTCCAAACGCGTGCGAGCCTCATCGATATCGACCTCACCATCTGCAAGCAATTGGGCATAGGCGTGGATCGCAGAACCAAGAAGCGCTGCCTGACTATCACCATCGCGTGCGCCGCTCTTCTCCAAGAACCATCGCAGTTGGCATTCGACGAAGCGATCGATCTCGCTCGGAGAGACTGGGATCTCAGCGCCATCGCTGACCAAGGGAGCATCGGTACTCAGTCCATGGAATCCCAACCACTTAGACGCATCTGCGAGGGAGAAACCTTCCGCAGCCAGAGCCTTGAGCATCGTCGCCGCTCGCTCGCGCTTCTCACTGGGGAGATCTTGATCCATGAGTTGGCGGCGAAGATGTGCGATCAAAGGAAGTGGAGAGAGCGGCGCATCGACGCCTTCGCTCGCCGGAGAGTTCGCAGCAAAGTCGAAGAAGTAAGAGGAAGGAATGTCATCTTCGCGAGAGACAGCGGTGACAAGAAGATGCTCGCGCGCACGCTTGACTGCGAAATCAAAGAGGCGTGATTCATCGAGTGCAAGTGCGTTGGCAGAGAGCGCTGCGAGTTCTTGCCGAGGAAGAAGGCCATAACGTTGGATCTCAACCAATCTTTCACTGCCAAGTAAGGAACCACGCATCTTGAGATTGGGCCAGATCCCATCTTGGACGCCTGCAATGACGACGACCTTCCAATCGTTGCCCTTGGCAGAGTGAACCGTGGTGAGCGTGACTCGATCGCCACCATCAGATACCGGCGCGATGACATCGCCGAAGATGGTCGTCGAACGAAGATCCTCCAGAAAGAGCGCAGGTGTTGCGAAGGGGAATCGCTCGGCAAATCTCCGCGCTACCTCGAAGAGTTCGACGACGAGGTCGAGGTCGCGATCGGCTGCCCCGATCTCATAGAGCGAGTGACTTGCCAGGACTCGATCTCGCCAGAGTTCATTGATGAGATCTCCTTGATGGTTGCGCGCATTGCTCCAGATCTCCCAGAGTAGATCTGTGATCGTGGCGCGAGAGGAGGAGGCGACTTTCCGCGCTCGCTTCAAGAGCTCGGTCAGTGGTTTCAACTCCCCTTCTGGATCGAAGGGAATCAAGACCTCTCGATCCTGAAGCGCTGCGAGGATCACCTCATCGGTAGACCTCGCATCCCCTTCGTCACGGACTCGATTGATCTCCTCCCGCAACCTTCGAAGACGCAATGGATCAAGGCCTCCGAATTGAGAGAGGAGTAACTCCTCGACGCGTTCGAAGTTCTCCTTCACCAATGGCACGATGCCAAGCGCGATCTCAGCGATCATGATCAAAGGCTTGATCGCAGAACTCTCCGCGAGAGATTGCGTACCGCGCTCTTGGATCACCGGGACATTGGAGAGCGCCAACGTCCTACGAATCGTCGAGAGATGTTCGCCAGGTGAGCGAACCACGACCGCCATATCTCGCCATGCGATGCCATCTCGAAGATGTCTGCTTCGAAGATACTCAGCGACGGTCCTTGCTTGACCTGCGATGGAATCGCTCTCGATCGCAAGGCTAAGCGGATCAGGTCGAAGTGACGCGCCAAGATCGATTGCAGGGAGCATCTCGGTACGCTTCGATGCGAATTCATCGAGAAAGGCCTTCAATCCTTCAGGATCTGCGCCACGGAATCTTGAGACAGTACTTGCGATGTCATAGAAGATGGTGAGCGCCTTCGGTGCTATCGCACTCAGAAGCCTTCGATGTGAGGGATCGCTCTCCTCAAAGTGATCGATAAGAATGTGATCGAAAAGTGAGGCAACGCGATTCCTCAAGGTCTCTGACTTCTCAAGGAAGAGTGCGGCGCGATTGATCAACTCGCTGGGATCAATCCTCTCCTTCGGATCTCCCACTCCACTCTCTCGGATGACACTGATCTCATCCATCCGCTTCCAAAATCTGGCAGCAGCGATCCAATGGGGATCCTTCGCCTCCTGGCCCAACGTTTCGAGCGCGGTGTAAGAGAGCCCCCACTCCTTGGCGCGCGAGATGAGATCTCGTAACTCCTTTGCAAAGCCACGGGTGGCGAGAGCCTTGGTCAGATCCTCGGGCCAATTACCGACTTCGAATTGAGAGGTAAGGAGAGAGCGGATCATCTGATCCTGCTCTGCACCCGAGATGAGGATCGGCTCCCTTACATCTTCATCAAGAGCCATCCTGACAATGGAGAAAGCGAGCGCCGCGAAAGTCCGTGCGATCGGCTCTCGTGCGATCGACTCTGCGCTGATTGCGATCCGATCGCGCAAGAGATCGGCGTGACTTCGAGAGAAGGTGAGGACGAGAAGTCGCGATGGATTGATCGCTTCATGGGTAGCGGAGGGATTGCCTTCAAGAAGATAGAGCGCGCGTTGAATGAGAAGCGTCGTCTTCCCACTTCCGGCTTCACCAGAGACGAAGCGGGTTCGATCAGGCGCCGCTTCGAGCACATCACGATGAAGATCGGAGGCTGGGATTCGAGTGATTTCAATGAATGGCTTTCGTGCCAATAGCACCGAAGCCTCACTCGCATTCGACCGACCTTGGCCGCCACTCTTCTTCATCACTGCCCTATCCAACCTCAGGGCGGTGACGGGGCAACGTTTTCACGCCTATTTTGAAGCCTATCTCGAGGCCTGTTACAGCCTTATCAGGAGTCGAGGTTGGCCTTCTTCGCCTTGGAGGTCAAACGAGCGCGCTCGTTCTGATCGAGGACGACTTTACGGACACGGACCGTGGTCGGAGTGACTTCGATGCACTCATCTTCGCGACAGAACTCAAGTGCCTGTTCCATATTGAGAAGTTTTGGTGGGATCAATCGCTCTAACTCATCTGCCGTCGCTGATCGGATATTGGTCAACTTCTTCTCGCGACATGCGTTGACATCCATATCTTCAGGGCGCGAGTTCTCACCGATCACCATGCCCTCATAGACCTCATCACCGACTTGAACGAAGATGGTTCCTCGCTCCTGGAGGCTAAAGAGCGCGTACGAGGTGACGATGCCACGTCGATCCGAAACAAGAGATCCCGTCGGCCTGGTGCGAAGTTCACCATGCCATGGTTCATAACCATCGAAGACATGGTGCAAAAGACCGGTACCACGAGTCTCAGTCAAGAACTCAGTACGGAAACCGATGAGACCACGCGACGGGACTCGATACTCCATGCGAATCCACCCGGTGCCATGGTTGACCATCTGTTCCATACGGCCTTTTCGAAGCGCCATCAATTGAGTGATCACACCGAGATATTCCTCAGGCGAATCGATGGTCAATCGCTCCATCGGCTCGTTCAACTTCCCGTCGATCTCGCGGGTGACAACTTGTGGCTTACCTACAGTGAGTTCGAAACCTTCGCGGCGCATCATCTCGACCAAGACTGCGAGTTGTAGCTCGCCACGGCCTTGGATCTCCCAGGTGTCAGGTCGATCTGTTGGATTGATGCGGAGTGAGACATTGCCGACGAGTTCGGCATCAAGACGATTCTTCACAAGTCGCGCCGTCAACTTCTTTCCAGATTGCCCAGCAAGAGGCGCGGTATTGATACCAACGGTCATCGAGATCGATGGCTCATCGACAGTGATCTTCGGTAGCGCGTGGGGATTCTCAAGATCGGCGAGAGTTTCACCGAGCGTGATCGTCTCGATTCCTGCAAGCGCGATGATGTCGCCAGGACCTGCTGACTCCGCAGGTACTCGCTCGAGCCCATCGGTCATCAAGAGTTCAGAGATCTTCACGCGCTCCATCGAGCCATCGGTCTTGATCCACATCACCTGCTGACCTTTGGTGATCTCGCCTTCATGGACGCGGCAGAGCGCGAGGCGACCGAGATACGGGGAGGAATCAAGGTTGGTGACATGCGCTTGAAGCGGCGCACCCTCATGAAAGACAGGAGCTGGAATGGTGGAGAAGATCGTGTCGAAGAGGATGTCGAGATTCTCAAGATCTGGCATTCCACCATCGGCAGGTTGCGTCAGCGATGCGCGTCCCGCCTTCGCCGATGCGAAGATCACCGGGAAGTCGATCTGTGATTCGTTGGCATCAAGATCGAGGAAGAGTTCGTAGGTCTCATTGACCACCGCAGAGATACGTGCATCTGCGCGATCGACCTTGTTGATCACGAGGATGACTGGCAAGTTCTTTGCGAGCGCTTTGCGAAGGACGAAACGGGTCTGTGGCAGTGGTCCCTCAGATGCATCGACGAGGAGCAAT
>JBJTGO010000147.1:0-13469 GCA_046093985.1 Actinomycetota bacterium | reverse complement strand
CTTCTCGGCACATTCTTGGTCGGCTCAGCATCGGCTGCTGGGTATCAAGCGCGCTTTGCGGCGATTGATCTTGCAACAGATCAACATCGCGCCAAGCACCTCTCTTTCGTCGTCTGGGGCGCAACAATCGGCGCAGTAGCGGGGCCGAATCTGATGGATCCCGCAGGTGCAATCGCAGAAGTCTTCGGATGGCCCCGTCTTGTGGGGCCGTACATGTTGGCGGCTGTGACGCTGGCGCTCGCGACTTTCGTCATCCAACTCTTCCTGCGCCCCGATCCTTATCTCTTGGCTGAGAAGAATTCCAATCGCCCTGCACTCCACCGAGGTGGAACCAAGGTCGCTCTTGCCTACTTGAACACCAACCCCAAAGCGCTCTTTGCAATCCTGGCGATAGCAATCGGACATGTTGCTATGGTCTCGGTGATGGTGATGACACCGGTGCATATGGCCCACGTCGATGTGACGCTGACTGTGATCGGTCTTGTGATCAGTATCCATGTCATCGGTATGTATGCCTTCTCGCCGATCGTGGGACAGATCAGTGACCGAATCGGTCGAGTTCGTGCAATCCAAGTCGGTATTGCGATTCTTCTCCTCTCGATGCTTGTCTCCGGCATCGCTGCTGCAGATGATGAGATCACACTTGGTATAGGTCTCTTCCTCCTTGGTCTTGGTTGGTCCTTTACCTTGATCGCAGGCTCTGCGCTCCTGAGCGAGTCGGTCTCACCTGAGATGAAGCCAGCCACTCAAGGAGCGAGTGATCTTGTGATGAATCTCAGCGGCGCAGCAGGTGGTGCGCTCGCAGGTCTCATCATCGGAACCTTGAGCTACGCATGGCTCTGTTTCTTTGCTGCCGTCCCTGTGACCTATCTCGGCCTTCGTTCGCGTCAATTCAAGCGAGATAGTTTTGAAAAGTCCTTACCGTGAGTGAAGAGAGCCTCTATCAAAGAATCGGGGGAGAAGAGACCTTCGAACAATTGGTCTCGCACTTCTACGCTCTCGTTTCACAAGAGCCACTTCTTCGTCCGATGTATCCCGAAGATGATCTTCATGCTGCCGCTGAGAGATTGATGCTCTTCCTGATGCAATATTGGGGCGGACCACACACGTACTCCGAAATGCGAGGGCATCCTCGACTTCGGATGCGCCACGCACAATTCCCGATCGACTCAAAGGCCCGCGATGCCTGGCTTCGATGCATGAAGTCTGAGGTCGATGAACTCGAGATCGACGAGGGTGATCGCACCGAACTCTGGAGTTACCGGGAGATGGCTGCCCATAGCCTCGTCAATACAGCAGACGAGTGATCACTTCTTAGAGCGATTTCCCAACTTCAAGATCTCGCCGTTTCGCAAGAACCAGAGCGTTCCATCCTTCGCTCGGACAGTTGTGATGCGAAGTCCGACTGACTCGACGACTCCTTCGACATCGAGGATGTCGACCCCATCGCCGACGCCATATTGATCCTCAAGGAGCATGAAGAGTCCGGCGATGAAGTCTCGAATCAGTGTCTGAGCGCCAAGACCGACCGCAACTCCCAAGACACCGGCTGAGGCGATCAAGGGAGCGAGATCCATCCCGGCTTCACTGAGGATGGTGCTCACCGCGATGAGGGCGATCAAGGTATTGGTGATGCTCTTGAGAACGGTCCCAGCAGTATGGGCTCGTTCGCGTTGGCGGGAGAGGGATCGGGTCTTACCTGGGATCAGGTCAGCGTTAGCAATCCGATTCATCGCACGCGAGATGGCCCGTACCGCAAGCGAGCGGACCACGATGGCGATGACGAGTATCGCCAGGATGCGAAGCGGGGCTCCCAGGAACCATTCCAAGAGCGCCCTGCCATCGAGATCGTCGAGGTTCATCATTCGCGACTTTATTGGAACTTCACCGGAAAATCGTGGATTCCTCTGCTAGTTACGGCACTATATGCCCACCAGCGCGAGCCACGCGCTGAGTCACAAGGAGCCTTACGTGTCAGGGAGTTCAAGGACATTAGTTCTGAACGCCACCTACGAGCCACTAGGTGTCGTTTCTGACCGACGCGCGCTCATTTTAGTTCTCAACAATCGCGCAACCGCCGTCGAAGATTCAGATCGCATCCTTCGTTATGAACGCGGTGAGGTCGCTCTTCCCGCTGTGATCAGATTGCACAAGTTCGTGCGCATCCCATATCGCCATTCAGTCCCGCTCTCACGTCGCGCCATCTTCGCGCGTGATGGTGGTCGCTGCGTCTATTGCCAAGCAACCGCAACCTCTGTCGATCATGTGATCCCTCGCTCTCGCGGTGGCACACACCATTGGGAGAATGTCGTCTCGTGTTGCCAAAGGTGCAATCACGTCAAGGCAGATCGCACACTCAAGGAACTTGGTTGGAAACTTCGCAACATCCCGCGCGAACCTGTCGGTGTGGCGTGGCGCATTCTTGGTACATCACGCGCCGAGAGAAGTTGGCTTCCCTATCTCGAGCCATATGGTGCGGCGAGCGCTAGCGCTTAATTAGAATCCAGCCATGTCACTTCTTACTTCAGTGCTTGCTATGCGCCCGCTTGCGGTCCGACAAGAGGATGGGTCTCTCCCTGGAGAACCACTTCCCTTGCTCGAAGGGTTGATCTGGTTCGTCATCACTCCAGTCGCGATCTCCGCACTGGTGTGGATCTTGGTCTCGGTTTTCGAGAAGAGCGAGAAGAAGGAAGTCGCAACCAAAGAACCGAAGCGAGACATCCTTACTTCGATCGAGTAGGGAGTCCCTGGTTAGGCGTCTACAGCCTTCACCTTGAGCGCTCGCTCCAACGCATCTCTACCCTCTGCAACAAGCCTTCGAAGGATTGCAGGTGCATCCTTCCCAACTCCATCGAGCCAGCCATTGGCTTTCGCCAACGTTGACTCTTTGACGATGTAGGCAGGGAAGAGGATCGAGACGATCTTGCTTGAGACCTCATAGGACTTCTTACCCCAGACATCGAGCAGGATCTCAAAGTACTGATCGACATATCCTTCGATGAGATCGCGATGGAGCGGACGAGAGAATCCCGAGAGCGTTGCTACTCGCTTCGAGTTGGTGAGGTCGGACTCAGTTCCCTCTTGCCATGCCCATGCCTTCGACTCCGCATCAGGGAAGGCGGCAAGACAGAGTTGATGTGCATTTTCACCCGTCACCGTGTTGTCGCGGGCAAGTTCTGCATCGACATCCGCCTTCGTTGCAACACCCTTCTCGACGAGATTGGTGAGGAAGTGCCAACGCAAATCTGCATCAACGACAAGACCTGAGACCTTGCCAGAGAGCATCTCGGAGATCTTCGCCTTCTGCGCTGCGGTATGGGCGAAAGTTGCAGCTGCCTTTGCGAACTGGAGTTGATGATCGCTACCTGACTTGGTGCCATCGAGAAGAGCAAGCATCCCTGCCGCCACCTTCTCGCGGAGCGCATCTCGCTTGGAATCAGCAGAGTAAATTTCGACTGTTGTGACAAGTTGCATCACGACATTGGTGACGATGGTGATGTCATCCTCGCCAGCAAGTCCTGCCAGTGCGATATCAACGAAGTCGGTCGCACCGAGTTCTGCATCTCGAAGCATGTCCCAGGCAGCGCTCCAACAGAGAGCGCGGGTGAGCGAATCATCGATCTTGCCAAGATGAGATTTGAGGGTTGCAATCGACCGTTCATCGAATCGGATCTTCGCGTAACTCAGGTCTGTGTCATTGATGAGGAGAAGGTCAGCCACTTTCTCTCCGACAAGCGCTGTGACTTCGGTCAACTCTCCTGCGAGGTCGAACTCATGTGAGCGCCTCCGTGAAAGCGTCCCTCCATTGAGGTCATAGAGACCCACCGCTAGGCGATGTGGGCGAAGTTCCTTAGATCCTGAAGGAACAAGTGGTGTCTCTTGTTTGATTGCGATGGAGGCGTAATTGCCATCCTTCACTTCAAGGAGAGGGCGAAGTGTGTTTACTCCGGCGCTCTGAAGCCATGTCGCAACCCATGGATTGAGATCGCGTCCTGAGGTCTTCTCGAGCTCGACCAAGAGATCTTTGAGAGTGGTGTTACCCCAGGCATGCTTTGCAAAGTAAGCACGAAGCCCTGCGATGAAGTTGTCTCGACCGACGAATGCGACGAGTTGTTGTAATACCGATGCTCCCTTGGCGTACGTGATGCCATCGAAGTTGGCGTTGACCGCTTCGATGTCGACCATATCCGCAACGATCGGGTGGGTCGATGTCATCTGATCTTGCCTGTAGGCCCAGTTCTTCCGCTCTGAATTGAAGCCAGCCCAACCGTTCTTGAATCGAGTCCCCTCAACGAGCGCGAGATATGAGGAGAACTCGGCGAAAGATTCGTTGAGCCAGAGGTCATCCCACCACGACATAGTCACCATGTCGCCAAACCACATATGAGCCATCTCATGCATGATGGTGCTGGCGCGAGCGGCATACATGCGCTCGGTCACCTTGCTTCGGAAGACGAGGAGATCCTCGCGGAATGTGACCGCGCCGGAGTTTTCCATCGCGCCCCAGTTGAAGTCCATCACTGCGATTTGGTCGTACTTCTCAAATGGATAGGCAAGTCCGAAGACTTTCTCGAAGTAGTCGAAGCCTTGCTTCGTCACGAGGAAGATATCTTCTGGATCGAGATGCTCGGCCAGGGATTTACGGCAATAGATCCCAAGTGGGACTTCCTTCTTACCGCGGTAGACATCATGAACATAGGAGTAAGGACCTGCGATCAGCGCTGTGATGTAGGTAGAGATTCGTGGTGTTGGATCAAACTTCCATGTTGCCACCTTGCCATCGACTGACTTCGACGCCACTGGGCTATTGGATATCACTTCCCAATGTGAAGGAACGATCGCAGTGAGTGTGAAGGTTGCCTTGAGATCGGGTTGATCGAAGCAGGGATACATCCTTCTTATGTATGCGGTCTCGCCCTGCGAATAGAGGTAAGCCTCACCATCGGCTGGATCGACCGAGTACTGCAACCCTTCGCCATTCTTGGAATAGACGCCTTCAATCTCGACGACGAGGTGATTCTGGGCGGCAAGGCCCTCGAGGAAGAGGCTCTCACCGTCGAAGACTGCACTAGAAGAGGTATCAAGGGCTTTTCCATTGAGAGTCGCTGAGATGAGGCGCTTTCCTACAGCATCGATGAAAGTCTTGTAGCCCTCGGTTCTGCAATCGAATCGAACTTCGCTTCGCGCGATGAAGGTCTCACCACCATGTGTGACATCGATCGTGACGTCATAACTTGAGACCGTCAGATGCTTGGAACGCTCTTGCGCCTCAGCGCGTGAGATGTTGACTCCGGGCACGATTTCCCCCACTGGATCGATGATGGTGATTTCTAGGTAGCCAACTATAGATGGCAGAGTTGGCATCATGGAAAGGCCTTCAGTCCGCAGTTACCAGCTCCGTGGTGCGCGGATGACGAAGGCGCAGAAGAGTGCGATTGATCAACATGGTGATGATTTCATCGTCATCCCCACCACTGCCTTTCGACCGAAGGATCTCTTCCCGGCGAAGGGTGAGGTCATCGTTGAAATCGGAAGTGGGATGGGAGAGGCAACTTCACTCATTGCAAAAACCTTCCCTGAGATGGGATTTCTCGCCATTGAAGTACATCGACCAGGAATCGGCTCACTGATCCTTCGTGCATTGGATCTTGAAGTATCAAATCTCAAGATGATCAATGAGGATTGTCATCTCATCCTTGATCTCATCGCTGATGAAAGCGTCGACACCTTCCATATCTTCTTTCCAGATCCTTGGCCGAAGACCAAACATCGAAAGCGACGACTGATCAATGAGGACTTTGTTGGCGTACTCGCGACGAAACTCAAATCAGGTGGCTCACTTCGAATCGCAACGGATTGGGCAGATTACGCTAAGCAAATCTCAGAAGTTATCTCTCGTGAGCCAAGACTTACGGGTGGAGTCTGCGAACGACCTGAGTGGCGCCCATTGACCAAGTTCGAGTCGCAAGGAATCGACAAGAAACATGCGGTGACTGACTTCTACTATCTAAAGAAGTAGAGGCCTAAAGCGTTCCCTCAGATTCATAGCGCGCGATCTGACTTATGCGTCGCACATGGCGCTCGTCACCGGAGAACGGTGTCGCAAGGAATGTATCGACGAGATCGAGACAGAATTTCTCGGGATGCATTCGACCACCGATTGAGATCACATTCGCGTCGTTATGTTCTCGGGCCAATTTCGCCGTATCAAGGCTCCAGACCAGCGCGGCCCGGATGCCTTCCACCTTATTGGCCGCCATCTGCTCCCCATTTCCCGAGCCGCCGAGGACTACTCCGAAAGAGCCAGGATCCTTTGCCACTGCTTGCGCAGCGGGGATACAGAACTGCGGATAGTCATCAAGTGCGTCGTATTCAAAGGGGCCATGATCAGTGACTTCATGCCCTTGGGATCGCAGGTGCTCGATGATCTTGCCTTTGAACTCGAGACCCGCATGATCGCTTCCGATATGTACTCGCATGCGCGGATTCTCTCAATACTTCTCTACAAATCAGAAGAGCCGCCACATTCGTGGCGGCTCTTCTTCCCTGAAAGGAGGAAAGTTGTAAAGCACTACGCGTTCGAACCAGGCTTGCCCATCTTCGAACCCTTTCGGGACTTAGGTCCACGTGGACCCTTCATCCCGTGATCTCGATCATCATCTTGATCGAAACCTCTCTCTGGCCCTTTACGCATGTTGAGATGACCAGGAACTCGATCAACGAAGAAGGTCACTGATGCACTGAGACCCGCCTTGAGGGTGGTCGCCTGTGCTGCGGTGATCTTTCCGTCTGTCACTCCTTGCTCAATCTTCTTGGTATGGAATGCGATCAAGGCATCAATGAGTGCTTGGCGCTTGGATCCAGCGATGGCACCGAGACTTTCACCTGCTGAGAGGCGAGTAGTGATCGTCGCAGTGTCCAGACCAATCGTCGTTGCAACCAGTTTCTGGAATTCATTCGCTTCTGCTACACGTGCGGCATGCCCATTGGCACGCTCTTCTTCCATTGCTTTCTTGATTGCATCTACCTGAGATTGCGTGAGTGTTCCCTTACCTACGAGACCAGTCAGAACTCCTTCAAGATGTCCCTTCGGTCCCTTTTCACCGTGAGCAGATGCCGACAGTGCCGACCCACCCGTGAGGACTAGGCCTGCGACGAGAGCCGCTGCTACCAGTTTCTTCTTCATTCGTTTCCTTACTCGATGTCTTCAAGTCATCAGTCGCCCGTGCGGCTGATGAGAGGACTCAATACCCCGGGACTGTGATGGGAAGCAGATTTGTCTGTGAGACACCTTTGAAGTTTTCCCTGCCCCCAGGGTGGGCCTGGGCGAATTGTCCTCCTCCTGGGCTGGATTTTCCATGCTGGATTCATCTTCTACTTGGGCTTATTTCCGTCACCCTAGGCGGAATTGCCAAAAATGGCAGTGCAACTTCTCCAGAAGGGACAGGACCGACCATGAGCCGCCAACGGTTGCTCAGCCTTACAACTGCAACGATCTCAGCACTGTTGATAACCACATTGAACCCCGTCGCCATCGCGGCCAAGCCTTCAAAGGCAAAATCCATAGCCGGCCGTGAAGGCGATGCGGTCAACACCATCCTCAATGGTCGTGGCGCGCCAAAGGCCAACACGGGAGTCGATGGCGACTTCTTCATCGACGTCACTTCGTTCACTATCTATGGGCCGAAGAAGAATGGAAAGTGGCCAATAGGAGTAAGCCTTCGTGGACCACAAGGGCTCGATGGGAAAGTCGGCGAACGAGGAACCACTGGATCTGCCGGTGCATCCACAAAAGGTGACAAAGGCGAAAAGGGAGATAAGGGCGACAAGGGTGAAGTAGGTGAACGAGGCGAACGCGGTGCCACTGGAGCGACTGGTGAAGCAGGACCACAAGGTGCAACCGGTCCTACAGGTGCAACTGGTGCTGCTGGTCCTGCAGGTGCGCAGGGTGTCGCTGGTGCGACGGGAGCAACTGGTTCGCAAGGTGCCCAAGGTGAGAAAGGAGACAAGGGCGACACTGGGAATACAGGACCCGCAGGTGCAACGGGAGCGACCGGACCAACAGGTCCTTCCAATGTCTTTGTTGGATCAATTACATTCCCAAACAATCTAGCTGGCGCTGCAGGAGAACCAATCACTTCTGACACTTTTGGCACTTTGATGAGTGATGCAAACTACCAAGTCGACCTAGTAATCAGTGGTTCAGGAACCTCTGATATATCGGTCCTGCCATTGCACTTCGAAGTCATCACCAATGGTGGAAGCAGATCGATAACCAATGTTCAGTGGACGAATGCAAGCGTTCAGAGTTTGCGTAATGGATCAACAGTGGTCATTGAGCACACAATTCAAGCGCGGTTCGCAGTGAATGGATCGGGAACTGGAACAAATTCCAGCTTGCAGGTTCGGTTGAAAGCGGGTGCCTCAACCCTGACTAAGCCCGTCACATTCACTGGTGACTACAAAATGCAAAAAGTGGGGTCAGTGGGCTAAGAGCTTCGTAATCCCAACACTGCTGGGCACTTACCTACAGAGCCAGCGAGTCCGTTCTTGGATGCTGTCCAAGCAGTCCGACTCACCTCTGATCAAGAGTAAGGCGAGCAGATGCATCACCCTTGTGTTTGGACACGGTTGTGGGAAGATTTCAACCGTGTCCAGCACTTATGCTGAAGTTGAAGACCTCTTCAAAGAATTGATTCCTGCGGATGATGAAGCCCAGTTGGTTGTTTATGTAAAGGGCAAGAAAGTTGTAGATGTAGCAACTGGCATCAGCCCAGATGCGCTGATGCCTTTTTATTCGGTCTCCAAAGCACTAAGTGCATTGGTTCTTGCACACCTAGTTGACTTGGGATTACTGAACGTCGACGAAAGAGTTACCAAGTATTGGCCCGAGTTCGGAGCAAAGGGCAAGGAGTCCATCACAGTTCGACAGATGCTCTCGCATCAGGCTGGATTACCCGATACACGAAAAGGATTGACTCTGGAGGAGTTTCAATCGGATCACGAGGGAGCCAAACTACTCGCCGATGAGAGTCCACTATGGGCGCCGGGAAGTGCTTTTGGATATCACGCACTGACCATCGGAAACCTGATGAGCGAATTAGTCTTTCGAATCTCGGGACAGACGATTCAACGGTATTTCGAAGAGAAGATTCGAGGTCCACTCAAGGCAGAGGCGTACTTGGGTCTTCCTAAAGAATTGCACGGAAGGTTTCAACCTTCGCTGCCTCCCAAAATTCCCTCGGAGGTCGCTCATCCCTTTTCATTGGCCAAGCACGTCTTTGAAGTCTTCATTGATTCACTTGACTCTGAGGCGGGAGAGAGTTTCATGTTCTCGCCGAAATATCTTGAGTTCGGGCAACCTGCTGCTGGTGGCGTAGGTAACGCTCGGGGTTTAGCCGAAGTTTTCAATTGGGCAACAGGTTATGGTGGAAACAAAGCCGGTATCAGTCCTGAGACCCTAGAAGACTTCTCACAAATTCAAGTTCATGGATATGACTTAGTGGGGGAATGGCCCGTTTCAAGTTTTGGAACTGTCTTTGCTAAACCCACCAGCTTGAAGCGTTTCGGTGGTTTCCGAGCGTTTGGTCATGATGGAGCGGCCGGAGCACTCTTGTTCGCAGATCCCGATGGTGAGATTGTCTTCTCTTATGTGGTTCGAAGGTTCAGCCACCCTGGAGGACTTGATCCGCGGCTCTTGAAGATTATTGAAACGATCCACCGCTTGAGTTAGGCAGTTGGTGAATCAAGTTATCTCGATAACTTTGGAGCGGATGACGGGAATCGAACCCGCATAGCCAGCTTGGAAGGCTGGAGCTCTACCATTGAGCTACATCCGCAGGCTTACTGGAATGAGGGTCCTACGGTATCGGCTCGGGTGATGCCTTGAGAATTTGTCCTCTAGACTCACTCACTGCGCCGCGGGGCGTAGCGTAGTGGCTAGCGCGTCTGCTTTGGGAGCAGAAGATCGAGAGTTCGAGTCTCTCCGCCCCGACCAGAAATCCCAGATCCGTTCCAAGGAGTCCTTCGTGAAGAGTGCAGTCGAAACTCTTAGTCCAACTCGTGTTCGCCTTTCTATCGAGGTTGGCTTCGACGAACTCACTCCACACATTTCCAAGGCGTATCGATCGATCGCCGAGAAGGTCGCCATCCCAGGTTTCCGTAAAGGCAAAGTTCCACCTGCGATGATCGATCAACGCGTTGGCCGAGGCGCAGTCCTTGATGAAGCGATCAACGACGCGCTACCTGAGTTCTACAGCGAAGCGACTCGTGAACATGATGTCTCTGTAATCGGGCGCCCGACCGTTGATATCAAAGAGCTCAAGGACAACGAACTTCTCTCCTTCACAGTTGAGGTTGATATCCGCCCCGAGATCGTCTTGCCTGACTTCAGCGCGATTTCAATCGAAGTCGATGATGTGAAGTTGACTGACGAAGAGGTAGCAGAGCAAGTCGATGCGCTTCGAATTCGATTTGGCACTCTCTCCGAGGTTGAGAAGGTTGTCGAGACTGGTGACTTCGTAGCTATCGATCTCCTGGCAACGGTTGGTGGCAAGGAAGTAGAGGGTGGCGAGGCGAAGAACGTCTCCTATGAAGTCGGCAAGAACAACATGATCGATGGTCTTGATGAGGCACTGGTCGGGATGAAGAAGGGTGAGTCAAAGAAGTTCGAAGCGCCACTTCAGGGTGCGTCTGAGGGTGAGATCGGTGAAATCGAAGTCACTCTGATCGCGGTCAAGCGCCGAGATCTTCCTCCGCTTGACGATGACTTTGCAAAGAAAGCGAGTGAGTTCGAGACGCTTGCTGAGTTGAGCGCGGATGTCCGTGAGCGACTGCTTCGATTGAAGCAATTGGAGCAGGGTGCACAAGCTCGGGACAAGCTCGTAGAGCACTTGATGCAATCAGTTGATGTCGTTGTCCCCGAGACTGTGGTGAGCGATGGAGTACATGATCATCTCGAGAAGGAAGGTCGCCTTGAGGATGATGTTCATCGCAAGGAAGTGACCGATGAGATGACGCTTTCTTTCAAGCATGACTTCTTGATGGATGCGATCGTGAAGGCAGAACAAGTGCAGGTGAGTGAGTCTGAGTTGAGCGAGTACATCGTCCGCACTGCTTCTCGTTATGGACTGGCGCCGCGTGACTTCGCTAATGAAATCGCAAAGGCTGGACAGATCGGATCGATCTTTGCAGATGTCGCCCGCGCAAAGGCGTTGGCTGTCGTGCTGGAGCGAATCGATGTGTAGGACGCGTCAGGCAAGAAGGTTGACCTCACTGAACGTCGTCCGACTCCGGCAGCCACCTCAGATACTCCAGAGGATTAGATTCAAGCTTCACTCGACTTTCGTTTAGCTAATTTGATGTTGGCGCTTGCCCCTCATCTCTAGACCCGAACTCCTGCAGTTGGTAGGTTCCTGCATCATGCAGGGTCTTCGTCGAAAAGGGCTCTCGCTTCTCCTTGTAATCGCGGTGGTCTTCGCACCGGGAGCCGCCATTGGATCAACCACAGCGGTCGATGAACAGCTCTATGAGTTAGCTATGCCATCCCAAGAGGCAGGGTGGCTTGGAGCTTTCGTCGATGACTCGGTCTCATTCAAATTCTCATCCTTCATCATCGGGAGCGATAGTGAGACTATCAAGAAGGGACTGGGTTTTCCTTGTTTCGACCTGAAGTCAAGTGATTGTCTCCGTCACGAGAAAATCACATACAACGTCTTCTTACCTCCTTGTTCTGCGACCATCACAACTGATTGCATCGTTGAGTTCTCGGCCATTAAGCGAGACGGCACTGCGATCTTGGGAAGGTACAAGGGCGTGAAACCAAATCTCTCTGAACCGACATTCAGGGGCGACCTCTCTCAGAAGATTTCCGATGGCTGGTTCCCATCTCTTTGGTCATTCGATGGCGTGACCCACGATGGTGGAACTGACTTCTTGTTGAGGGCTTCGCTCTTCGGTTTCCAACAACCCATCAAGGCTCCACAGAGTCAGTTGCGAATTGGAGTGAATGCAGTCAGTTTCGCACCTAGCCGCGACTACGGAGTCTGGACCAGGGAGAACATCAGCGAGGTGTTTTCCGACGGTCTCATGAGCGCAGGTGGTGCGCGAACTTCCTCGTGTGAGTTCTTCGTAGCCATTCGTGAGTGCGCTGCTGCATGGGCGCTTCCCAAAGATCTCCGATTCAAGGTTGTCATCAAGACCAGATCGACATCAAGCGGATGGATCAATGGCAGACTCTTGAACCCACAGATTGAGTTGAAGTCGGAATCCGATGGGAGCTACAAGTACACGATTGAAGCCGCGCCCATGCAGGTTCCGGTCTATGGTGCTTGGGCGAAGTTCTCCAGCCTCTCCAAGGAGTTTCAGGAGTATGTGCAGAAGCAGGGTGGCAAAGCAGGACAGATAACTTTTCCGACGTCTTGGCGAGACCTCTATTCAGGGAGTGGTCCAGAACCCTTCGAGAAGATCTCGTCCTATCACGCGTTGAACAATTACAACCAAGATGATTTCGATGAGTTCATGCTCTTCCTCAAAGAGGTAACCGATAAGTCGGTAGCCACGAAGAGCCTCTGGCATCTGGAGACCAATCAGAACTACAACCAGGTAGGCAGTCTCAGACTCCGTGAATGCACAAGAAGTGCGACTGGGATTGCCGGAGTTGTGACGACAAACTCCACGATGTTCCTTGCCACCCCGCCTGAGTTTGATGAGAAGAGTCAAAGCCTCGATTACAAGGTTGCTGCGCCACACCTCGACAAAAACGGCAATAAGAATGTTGGCGCATACAACCTACTGATTGACTCCCGAGTGGCGAGGTGTCTCTATAAGTTCACCGACGCTCCCGTCAGTGCGAGCATCTCTATCGTCAACGCAAATGGTATAGAGCAGGTTGCGACCAATGTGGTGAAGGAAGCAAACGGTTGGCTCACCCTCGCTGCCTCGGGTTACACCTATTCTGCCCCGACTATTCGAGTCACCTTGAAGCAAGAGGCAACGAAGGCCGATGCTACGAACAAGAGTCAGTCATCTGTATTGCCACCGATCATGATCAATCCGAAAGTTACGAGAAGCGTCACAGCTCGCATCTCCGATGTCGTGGTCTTCACTGTGGAGAAACCAACCTCGTGGAAGGCACAGGTGGGAGACAAGAAGGTTGTTGCGTTTGTGAGAGGCAAGAAGGAGTCCACTTTCATCACAAATCCGGGGCTCACTCCATTGAAGGTTGGCAAGACGACCGTGACGTTGACCAGTGGAAAGTTGACCTTAAAGCTCGCTGTAACGATTACCCCATAGCCGCGAGAGCGGTGCGCCCTGAGCGAACAGGGCGGTTTTGTGACCTTCTCGGTCGTAATCGGGAAGCATCCGTGAAAAAAGGTTGTTAGGGTCTCTACATAGCCAAAGCTTCAGTCACAGCAAATAAAGAGGAGCCCCTCGTGGAACTCATTACCCCACAACTTGCCGCGCCGAGC
>JBJTGO010000146.1:0-7261 GCA_046093985.1 Actinomycetota bacterium | reverse complement strand
AGAGGGCGGCTTCTGAGTTTCGCGAATGTGCTTCAGTCTTAGCCATCCTTGGCGATAGACACTTTCACGGCTTCCTTTACCTTCTCAACGGTGAAACCGAATTCTCGGAAAAGGACTTCGGCGCTTGCAGAAGCTCCAAAGTGTTCGATGGAGATCGAAACACCTGCCTCACCGATCCAACGATGCCATCCTTGCGAGATACCTGCTTCGACTGAGACTCTCGCTTTGATCGTGGGAGGCAAGACAGAGTCTCGATACTCCTGAGGTTGCGCAGCGAACCATTCGAGCGATGGTGCACTTACAACGCGGATGTGGACTCCCTCGCCGTGCAATTCTTTAGCGGCATCCATGGCGAGGTTGAGTTCAGAACCTGTCGCGATCACGATGGCAACGGGATCCTTCGGGTCGAAAGCCAGATACGCACCTCGTGGCAACCCCGCCCGCATCACTTTTGGGTCGATGTCAAGAACCGGAAGGTTCTGACGGGAGAGAAGAAGTGCTGCTGGTTGTGGATTCGCGATGAGATGACGCCATGCCTCTGCCACTTCATTGGCATCTGCAGGGCGGATCACCTTCAACTCCGGAATAGCACGGAGCGCTGCCGCATGTTCAATCGGTTGGTGCGTGGGACCATCTTCGCCCAGTCCGATGGAATCGTGGGTGAAAACATATGTGACAGGGAGATCCATCAGCGCCGAGAGTCGCACCGAGCCGCGCATGTAATCACTGAAGACCAAGAAGGTGCCGACATAGATCTTTGAAAGGCCATAGAGGGCGATGCCATTGGCGATCGCACCCATCGCGTGCTCTCGAATACCGAAGTGGATATTGCGACCGAAAGGACTACCACCCTTCATCGCACTTCTTTCTGGCAAGAACGATGGAGCACCATGGATCAGCGTGTTGTTGCTCTCAGCAAGATCGGCGCTTCCGCCCCACAGCTCTGGCAGCCGGGAAGCGAGTGATTGGATGACATCGCCGGATGCCTTTCGCGTTGCCACCTTCGTGCCAACCTCGAAGTGAGGAAGTCCCTCCTGCCAACCTGACGGGAGTTGATGCGTGAGAAGTCGATCAAGGAGAGCGGCTCGCTCCGGCCATTTTTCTTGCCAATTCTTGAATTCGCTCTGCCACTCGTCATGCCAACTCCGACCGCGATCAATCAGAGTCCGTGTCTGTCGCAAGACGTCGGCCGGCATCTCGAAAGTTGCTTCGGGATCAAGACCTAACTCTCTCTTTGTCGCGGCAACCTCATCCTTACCGAGAGCAGAACCATGTGACTTAGCGGTGTTTCGGGCGGCGGGCGCTGGCCAGGCGATGACGCTCTTCATACGAATCAGAACTGGTGCGTCATGGATTGCGATCGCTTGATCGAGCGCGTCATTGAGGGCGCTTTGATCCACTTGACCATCAGGTTGGGTACCCACTTCGAGAACTTTCCAACCATATGCTCGGTAGCGAGCAGAAACATCTTCGGTGAATGCCAAGTGCGTATCACCTTCGATCGAGATGCGATTATCGTCGTAGATGACTTTGAGATTTCCCAACGCTTGCGTTCCAGCAAGCGAGGAGGCTTCGGCGCTCACGCCTTCTTGTAAGTCTCCATCTGATGCGATGACCCAGATGTTGTGATCGAAGAGTGAGGAGCCGGTTGCTGCCTCAGGATCGAGTAAACCCCGCATGAAACGTTGCGCCATCGCCATGCCGACGGCATTAGCGACACCTTGACCGAGCGGGCCGGTTGTTGTCTCAACCCCTGCTGTATGTCCGAACTCAGGATGACCTGGTGTAAGAGATCCAAATGTCCTAAATGACTTGAGATCCTCGAGTTCAAGTCCGAATCCACCAAGAAAGAGTTGCGTGTAGAGAGTGATCGATGAGTGACCGCAAGAGAGGATGAAGCGATCGCGAGCCATCCACTTCGGATCCTTCGGATCATGGCGCATTACTTTCTGAAAGAGTGTGTAAGCGACCGGTGCAAGCGCCATCGCAGTGCCGGGATGACCATTGCCGACCTTTTCGACGGCATCCATGGCGAGCGCTCGGCAGTGAACGATTGCTTGATCATCTACTGCTGACCACTCTAGATCTCGGGTCCGAGGAATCGGCACGCCAGGGCTCCTTATCTCGTCTTCAACTCGAAAACATCTGATGCACGCGGGGAACGGCGTTGGCTCAGGCGGGGGATGGCTTCCGAGAGGTCACGCTACCGGTGATGTAGAAGTTCCAAAGGGAGAGCCACACCGAGACCGCACCGATCAGGTGGGCGATGACGAGGAGTTCTGGCACCCCGGTGAAATACTGGAGGTATCCGATTCCCCCTTGCGAGAGCGAAATTCCAAGGAGGAGGTAGATCCTGCGCAGGAGGATTGAGCGAGAAGGTTCGCGCTCTCCGAGCCGTACCGCGATCAGGGTCGCGAGAGTGAGTCCCATGAATGCGATGACGAGGTCGGCGTGGAGCCAGGCGACGGTTCTGATATCAAAGTCGAACCGAACGCTCGCATCATCTCCGGCATGAGGTCCGGTCCCAGTGACAATCGTGCCCATCACGATGACGATGAATCCCAGCGCGACAAGAGCTTTTGAGAGCGATCTGGTCAACGATTGAGAGTCAAAGTTTCGCGGGATTCGACCATAGACACGCTGTCGTAACGAGAGTGCGCCTGAGATCAAGATGATCGAAAGTAGAAGATGAGCGGCCACCGTTGTCGGATGCAATCCGGTAAGTACTGTGATTCCGCCAAGGATCGCCTGCCCGACGATTCCAAGAAGTTGGCCGAGGGCGAGAAGCCGAATCCGTAAATTGGGAATGAAGCGGAGTGAATAGAAGAGCGCGGCAAGCGCTGCGATACCCAATACGAAGGTCAGAAGGCGATTGCCAAATTCGATCCAGATGTGGAAGGGATCCTCTGACTGATCGGGCGAGGGTGTGTAGGAGCCCGGAGCGCACTCAGGCCAGGTTGGACATCCCAAACCAGAACCAGTGATTCGAACGATGCCACCCGTGATGACGATGACACATTGGAAGATGAGCAGAGCGGTGAAGATCCGGCGCCCATTGCCAACGCGTTCGAGATATTGCACGTGACCGCACTTTCTAAGGAGGGCTTTCTGAGGAGAAATCTAACCTCCTGTGACGGAGGTAGCCCGCTTCTCAGGTGGCAGGTGCGGGCGATTTAGGTAACATTATCGTTGTGAAAAACGCTCTGGCCACTGATGAGGTCCGCACCCGCGAGGTCGTAGCTCGGGCGATCCTCGAAGGGGGTCCGGCAACTGCCGCAGACCTAGCCCGCAGGTTGAAGATCACGGCGGCTGGCGTCAGGCGCCACTTGGACGCCTTGGTTGATGAGGGAATCTTGGAAGCGCGTGATCCGCATGTGAGAAGTGTGGCAAGCCGTGGTCGCGGGCGACCTGCCAAAGTTTTTGTGATGACCGATGGCGGCAGGGAGCAATTCGAACACTCCTATGACGACCTCGCTGTGATGGCCATCCGCTTCATGTCGACCAGTTTCGGAGATGCTTCTGTCGCCAACTTCGCTCGGTATCGCGCTGATGACCTTGAGCGACGATCTAGTGAGAAGAGCGCGAGAGAGAACAAAGCCAAGTCAAGAAGTGAGCGCATCAACTCACTCTCAAAGGTCCTCACCAAGGATGGTTACGCTGCAAGTGTCCATCGGCAGAAGTTAGGACATGAACTTTGCCAACATCACTGTCCGATCGCGCACGTTGCCGCGGAGTATCCGCAGATCTGCGATGCCGAGACCGAGGCATTCGCCAAGCTGTTAGGAACTCACGTACAGAGATTGGCAACGATCGCTCACGGCGATGGAGTTTGCACCACCTTCGTGCCTGACCTTGACTTAGTCAAGCGTTCAAGTGAGAAGAAGTTCGATAAGAGAAGCAAGAAGTAGTCGACTAGGTAGAGTGGAAAGGTAACCAAGTAATGACTCAGATCGCACATCCAGAGCTCGAAGGGCTCGGCACCTACGAGTACGGCTGGTCAGATAAGGACGATAAGGGCGCGAACGCGGAGCGTGGTCTCAACGAGCGTGTCGTTCGCGACATCTCGGCCAAGAAGAATGAGCCGCAGTGGATGCTCGATCTACGTCTCAAAGGCCTCTCCCTCTTTGATAAGAAGCCGATGCCAGATTGGGGATCCGATCTCTCCGGAATCGACTTCGACAACATCAAGTATTTCGTCCGCTCGACTGAGAAGCAGGCGCAGTCATGGGATGACCTCCCTGATGACATCAAGAACACCTACGACAGGCTTGGTATCCCTGAGGCGGAGAAGAAGCGTCTGATCGCAGGAGTCGCCGCTCAGTATGAGTCAGAGGTGGTCTACCACTCGATTCGTGAGGACCTTGAAAAGCAGGGAGTTCTCTTCCTCGATACCGATACCGGCCTGAAAGAGCATGAAGATATCTTCAAGGAGTACTTCGGCTCGGTGATCCCAGTCGGCGATAACAAGTTCGCAGCGCTCAACACCTCTGTCTGGTCAGGCGGCTCGTTCGTCTACGTACCTAAGGGTGTCCATGTCGATATCCCATTGCAGGCTTACTTCCGTATCAATACCGAGAATATGGGGCAGTTCGAGAGAACTTTGATCATCGCTGATGAAGATAGTTACGTTCACTATGTCGAGGGATGCACCGCTCCGGTCTATTCCTCCGATTCGCTTCACTCAGCAGTGGTGGAAATCATCGTGAAGAAGAATGCTCGTGTTCGTTATACGACGATCCAGAACTGGTCCAACAATGTCTACAACCTCGTCACTAAGCGCGCGGTCTGCGCTGAGGGTGCGACGATGGAGTGGATCGATGGAAATATCGGATCCAAGGTCACGATGAAGTACCCAGCAGTCTTCTTGATGGGACCACATGCCAAAGGTGAGACTCTCTCAGTTGCCTTCGCAGGCGAGGGCCAGCACCAAGATGCCGGCGCGAAGATGGTCCATGCCGCGCCTTACACCTCATCGAGCATCATCTCGAAGTCAGTTGCTCGCGGTGGCGGAAGAACCTCCTATCGCGGTCTGCTCCAAGTTCAAGAAGGGGCACATCACTCGAAGAGCACGGTCAAATGTGATGCGCTCCTGGTTGACACGATCTCACGTTCCGATACCTATCCCTATGTCGATGTCCGTGAAGACGATGTCACCTTGGGTCACGAGGCAACGGTTTCCAAAGTCAGCGATGACCAACTCTTCTACCTCATGTCTCGCGGCATGGGCGAGGACGAGGCGATGGCGATGATCGTCCGTGGCTTCGTGGAGCCGATCGCGCGTGAATTGCCTATGGAATACGCCCTCGAACTCAACCGCTTGATCGAACTCCAGATGGAAGGTGCTGTCGGCTGATGACGCTCTTGCAGACCAATTACTTGGAGCCAACCGGTCGAGAGGAGCGATGGCGCTTCACTCCGCTCAAGCGGCTCGGTGGACTTCATCTCAAGGCGACGAAGGTGACTTCAAATCCCTCAGTGATCTTCCGCGGTGAGAAAGAACCTTCTTTCACGATCTCCACTGTTGCAGCCTCTCAACTCCCGCCACAGTCGCAATCAGATGATGCGGTCGTGGCTCGGGTTCGCGAGAGCGTGACCGAGGTGACCTACTTGGAGATCGGAAAGGACCAGGATGTCACAGCACCGATTCTCCTCGGTCGTAACAATCTTGGGTCGGCAGAGGTTGCTCGCACTGTCATCCGCGCTAAGTCGCATTCGAAGTCGGTTGTGATCCTAGAGAGCACAGGGAGCGCAGTCCTCGGTGAAGAGATCGAGATCATCCTTGAGCCTGGCTCCAACCTCACTTTCATCGCACTTCAAGAGTGGTCGAATGATGCAATCCACCTAGGACGTCATCATGCGATTGTCGGGCGAGATGCGACTTTCACTTCGATCACGGTATCGATCGGTGGATCCCTGGTTCGACTCTTGCCATCTGTCGCTTACGACGGTCCCGGTGGCAGCGCCGAGATGCAAGGAATCTACTTCGCAACAAGTGGCCAACACCTCGAGCACCGCGTCTTCGTCGACCATAACGTCGAGAATGCGAAGTCCCGAGTCAACTACAAGGGCGCGCTCGCAGGTTCTGAAGCGAGAACTGTCTGGTTCGGTGATGTCTATATCCGCAAGAATGCGGAAGGGACTGATACCTACGAGATGAATCGAAATCTTCTCCTCACGGATGGAGCACGTGCTGATTCCGTTCCCAATCTTGAGATCGAGACTGGCGAGATCGTCGGTGCAGGGCACGCCTCGACCACCGGTCGCTTCGATGATGAGCATCTCTTCTATCTGATGTCGCGCGGCATAGCTGAGGCGGATGCTCGGCGACTTGTCATCCGTGGTTTCTTCGCAGAAGTGATCCATCAAATCCCGGTTGAGGGAATTCGGGATCGATTGACCGAGCGGATCGATGGCGAATTGGCGAGGTTGGGTCGATGATCGAACTCAATCTCTCTGAGCTGAAGGAGAACACCCCTATCAAGGTGGAACTCGGCGGCAAGGACCTTTGTGTAGTCAGACAAGGTGATGAAGTCTTCGCAGTCGATGACATCTGCTCCCATGCCGAGGCTTCCCTCTCCGAAGGCGCGGTCTCACCCGGCAAGATCGAGTGCTGGCTTCATGGTGCTGAATTCGATTTGAGAAGTGGTGAGGCTCTGACCCCACCAGCGATTGCACCAGTTACGACCTATACCGTCGCCATCGAGGGCGAGAGAGTGACGATCTCGTGAGCCCCACAGAGATGGAATTCGAAGTGCGAGTCGAAAGTGAATTGTTGGAAATAGCGAAAGTGATGAAGAGAGGGAAACGATGACCACATTAGTGATCAAGGATCTGCGAGTCGGAGTCGAGACGGACTCTGGTATGACTGAGATCCTCAAAGGTGTCGATCTGACGGTCAACTCCAAAGAGACACACGCGATCATGGGGCCTAATGGTTCAGGCAAGTCGACTTTGGCCTATTCGATCGCAGGTCATCCGAAGTACACGATCCTCAGTGGCAGCGTGACTCTCGATGGCGTGGATATCCTGGAGATGTCGGTCGATGAGAGAGCTCGAGCCGGCCTCTTCTTGGCGATGCAGTATCCGGTCGAGGTGCCAGGAGTCTCTGTTGCTAACTTCCTTCGAACTGCAGCGACCGCTATCCGTGGTGAAGCGCCAAAGCTTCGCGAGTGGGTCGGCGAGATGAAGTCTGCGATGGCTTCCCTCAATATCGATCCTGCCTTTGGAGAACGAAGCGTCAATGAAGGATTCTCCGGTGGTG
>JBJTGO010000145.1:0-3193 GCA_046093985.1 Actinomycetota bacterium | reverse complement strand
GTGATGAGCGATGCTGTTCGTGCATCCCTTTACGCCTTCAACTTGATCCAGAAGAAGCGGAAGAAGATCGAAGGAGCTCCGAAGGCGGCGCTGGCCCGTAAAGTCACTCGCTTCGGAATAGTCGGTGCAGGGCTCATGGCTTCGCAATTGGCGCTTCTTGTGATCAGAAATCTCAAGGTTCCAGTCGTCATCACTGATCTCGATGAGGATCGAGTCGCGAAGGGCGTCGGCTATATCAATGCTGAGTTGGAGAAACTCGTCGCTAAGGGCCGCCTCTCTGAGGAAGGTGCTCGTCGCCTCTCCGGGCTTGTGATCGGTTCCGTGGACAAGAAGGCTTATGCCAACTGCGACTTCATCATCGAGGCAGTCTTCGAGGAACTCGAGATCAAGCAACGACTCTTCAAAGAGCTTGAGGCAATTATCACCCCTGAGTGTGTGTTGGCGACCAATACCTCCTCCCTCTCTGTTGAGAGGATGACCGAGGGCCTCGCACATCCAGAACGTGTGATCGGCTTCCACTTCTTCAATCCGGTGGCAGTCATGCCACTTCTTGAGGTCGCTAGAACCACAACGACTGATGATGCGACGACTGCAACTGCGATCAACGTCGGTAAAGAGTTGAAGAAGACGATGATCATCTGCAAGGACGCTCCAGCCTTCGTCGTGAACCGACTCTTGACTCGGTTCATGGGTGAAGTCACTGACGCTATCGATGAGGGAACCCCTTACGACGTCGCGGACGTCGCAATGAGACCCCTGGGCTTTCCGATGACATCGCTTGAACTCCTTGGCTTGGTCGGACCTGCTGTCGCACTTCACGTCGCTACAACGCTCCACAACAACCTAGGTGAGCGTTACAAGATATCTCCGACCATGACTAAGTTCGTCGAGTCTGGGATTCGTACCTTCTACACCAAGAATGAGAAGGGTGAGTCGGTCGCAGATCCAAAGGCGCTCGCTCTTGTGGTTGCCGGTAATTCACCTTCCATCGCAGAGCAGGTAAGGCTTCGAGCGCTTCGAGCGCTCGCTCTCGAGGCGCGGATGATGCTCGATGAGGGTGTTGTCTCTTCTCCAGCCGAGATCGACCTCTGCATGCTCCTCGGAGCCGGATGGCCGATGCATCTCGGCGGGATACTTCCCTATCTCGATCGTGAGGGAATCAGTGAGCAAGTCACTGGTTCGAGGTTCCACGCTCCGGGCGTCGCTTCTCTTCCTGCGTAACGAGGCTGCCAAAGGAGTTGAGGTTGGTCGACTTGAGCGCGACTAATCTCTGAGCGACCGCGCCGCTTGTTAGGCCGATGTCAGCGAGTATTTCGCCACGTTTGCTATGTTCGATGTAGCGCTGTGGTACGCCGATCGAATGAATCGACCTCATCGATCCGGATTCGCGCATCAGCATCTCAAATGTTGTCGCTACGCCACGGCCTTCGATGCCATCCTCGAGAACGACCACTTCAGAGAATCGTCCCGCCATCGTTACAAGATGTGCCGGAAGCGGATCAACCCATCGCGGATCAACCACGGTGACACCCACGCCTTCTTGATAGGCGATGGATGCTGCTTCGACTGCAAGGTGTGCCATCGCACCGACAGCGATGAGGAGGACATCTGCACTCTCGCCACGATAGAGGACATCGATTCCATCGCGTCTTTCGAAGGCGCGCAGTTCGGAGGCAACTTGTCCCTTCGGGAAGCGAATCACAGAAGGACCATCATTGATCTCCACTGCTTCGGCGAGGAGTTCACGCAACCTCTGACCATCACGAGGAGCAGCGACTCTGATGCCAGGAACTATCGAAGTCAGCGCCAAATCCCAAATACCGTGATGTGACGGCCCGTCATCACCAGTGATACCTGATCTATCAAGGACGAATGTGACTCCTGCGCCATGAAGACCTACATCGAGGAGAAGTTGATCGAAGGCACGATTCAAGAAGGTGGAGTAAACGGCGACCACAGGATGCAATCCGGTAAAAGCCAGACCGGCAGCCGAAGTAGTGGCATGTTGCTCTGCGATTCCGACATCAAAGGTGCGGTTCGGAAATTTCTTGGCGAAGGCATCGAGACCTGTTGGACCTAGCATGGCCGCAGTGATGGCGACGATCTCCTTCTTCTTCTCGCCGAGTGAGGTCAACTCATCGGAGAAGACGCGAGTCCACGAAGTGCCAGAGGGAGCCAGTGGCTCTCCTGTCTCGGGATCGACGACCCCCACGGCATGGAATTTCTCTGCCTCATCGTTGAGCGCAGGAAGATGTCCCCGCCCCTTCTCGGTGATCGCATGGACGATGACGGGACCTTGGAATCTCTTCGCATTCTCGAGTTCACGCTCTAGAGATTCGAAGTCGTGGCCATCGATGGGACCGAGGTACTTGATTCCGAGGTCCTCGAAGAGGCCTTGTGGGGCGACGAAATCTTTGAGCCCCTTCTTCATTCCATGGAGCGCCTCATAGATGCCATGTCCTACGACAGGTGTGCGCTCCAGGACATCCTTACCCCAATCGAGGAACTTCTCATACCCCTTCGTGGCACGGAGAGTGGAAAGATGTTTTGCCATACCGCCGATCGTTGGTGAATAGGAACGTTCATTGTCATTGACCACGATCACAAGGCGAAGGTCATCAGAGGTCGCGATGTTGTTGAGCGCTTCCCAAGCCATGCCACCAGTGAGTGAACCATCTCCGACGATCGCAACAACGGTGCGCTCGCTCTCTCCACGCAACTTGAAGCCGCGCGCGATGCCATCAGCCCATGAGAGCGCAGTCGAGGCATGGGAGTTCTCCACGACATCGTGGACGCTCTCTTCTCGAGATGGATAACCAGCAAGTCCATTTCGCTGTCTCAATCGATCGAATCCATCGCGTCGTCCGGTGACGATCTTGTGAACATACGATTGATGGCCAGTATCGAAGATGATCGGATCCTTCGGGCTGTCGAAGACGCGATGGACGGCGAGGGTCAATTCAACGACGCCGAGGTTTGGACCAAGATGGCCACCACTGCGTGAAACCTTCTCGATCAAGAACTTACGGATCTCATCAGAGAGCTCTACGAGTTCGTCTTGATTCAACCCCTTGAGGTCGGAAGGAGAGGAGATCCGCTCAAGGATGGACATCGCTACCTACCTTCCAGTTCTTCACAACTACCAACTCTTAGCTGATGAGTGAGCGAAGTACATATTGCATGATCCCGCCGT
>JBJTGO010000144.1:0-1842 GCA_046093985.1 Actinomycetota bacterium | reverse complement strand
TTCGTATCCAATCGAATAAGTGCCGAACGAGAGCGTTGGGTTGAAAGCAAGTATCAAGGCGACAACAACGGTGAACCTCCGCAATCGAGTTCTAGCCAGAGAATCGACAAAGTAGGCGGCAGCCAAGGCATAGATAAGGGTCTGGAAGAGACCGGCTGAAACCAAGGTGAGAGAACGAATTGGAAGACCGAAAACATAGAGAAGAATCGGGTATCCAGCCGGCCAATAGTTGAGAATGCCCTCAGGCGAGAAGAATCCGTCTCGAACAAGAGCATTCAATCCAGCAACGTAATTCTCGCCGTCAGCACCCATCCAAAAGTTAGCCAATCGGTACTGACTTGGATCAATCCCAGGCCAGGCAATCGATGGGATACGAAGTATGAAGACGATCTTCAGAAGAAATGCGACCAGAGGGATGATGAAGAGGTTCCGTCGAAATGTATCTCCACCGGTCAAATGCGAGAAGAAACCGACGCGATGACCGCTTGAAGCCCTCTTTACCCCCGTTGGGGAAGTTCTGCGTTGCTTCTTTCCCATTCTTAGACCTTACCTAATCTCTTCAAAGATGGTTGGAGATACTTTGGGTAAGCCCTCGATTCGAAGTAAGACCCGGTCAATCTGATTGGCTGAATCCCCGAGGAGATCGCGATAGTCAATCGCCATAGAAAATGACTCATCAGCCGATAGAGGGAAATCTGAATCAGCGCCTAGGTCTGCAAAGAAAGAGTGTCTCTCTCCCCTTCGCGTTCTCTCCAATGCGGATAGGGAGTGCTTCTGAATCAACCGGTGCGCGTTCTCCCTTCCCATACCTCGCTTTACTGCTTCCATGAGTAATCGCGTAGTGGAAGTGAAGGGCAACTGCTCCTCAACCTCTCTGGCGATAGTTTCGTGAAATATCTCAAGCTCCGAGATGACTGTGGATGAAGTTTGTAGAATGCCATCGATAGCAAAGAAAGCGTCGGGTAGAGCAACTCTTCTCACCACTGAGCAAGAGACATCACCCTCGTTCCATTGATCGCCTGACATCTCACTTGCCATTGACAGGTAGCCCTTGAGCACCACCGCAAGCCCGTTGATGCGTTCCGATGAACGCGCATTGACCTTATGTGGCATCGCAGAGGATCCCACTTGACCTACTTTGAAACCCTCGGAAAGGAGTCCAGCCCCGGACATGAGCCTCACAAGAATCGCTAGATTGGCCGGAGCAGCGGAGAGTTGGACCAAGGTGGATAAGACTTCGAAGTCAATCGAGCGTGGATAGATCTGGCCAGTGGAATCCAAGACGCGCTTGAAATCGAGTGACTCTGCAATCTCCGACTCTACTTTCACAGCTTCTTCGCCAACCAAATCATGGAGATCTTGCGTTGTCCCCACGGGTCCACGCAATCCGCGTAGAGGAAGTCGTTCAATCAAAGAGTCAAGGCGTTCAAGTGCGAAAAGGAGTTCATCTGCAATCGTCGCAAAGCGTTTTCCTAGCGTCGTCAGTTGAGCCGGGATATTGTGAGATCTTCCTACAACAACAAGATTCCTATAGAGATCAATCTTCTTCGCCAAAGTCTTGAGAACTCCAATAGCCTGACTTTGAACCACTTTGAGAGCATCGCGAATCTGAACTAACTCCACATTCTCGGTCAGATCTCGACTCGTAAGTCCAAGGTGGACGAGCTCCAGTCCTGCCAAATGGTTGAACTCCTCGATTCTTGCCTTTACATCATGCTTGAGGATTCGCTCTCGTTCATCTATGGCCTGCAGGTCGACCTTCTCAACCTGCTGTTCATAACGCGCAATCTGATCCTTTGAGATATCAACTCCATGGCGGCTCTGCACCTTCATCACTTCTAT
>JBJTGO010000143.1:0-3768 GCA_046093985.1 Actinomycetota bacterium | reverse complement strand
CGAGAGTCGTGGGGCGCAATGCTTCGTATGATCTCGCGGTCTTGAAGATCTCAGTCAACTCAGCTCCTGCGCTTCAATTCGGCGATAGCGACGTGATCCAAGTTGGTGACAATGTCATCGCAATCGGTTCACCGTTGGGGCTCAGCGGCACGGTTACCACCGGAATCATCAGTGCAAAGAATCGAGCAGTCACCGTCGGTGGTGATGATGAGACCTCATTCATCAATGCGCTTCAAACTGATGCCGCAATCAATCCAGGAAACTCTGGTGGCCCCTTAGTGGATCGAAGTGGCGCAGTCGTGGGGGTCAACTCTGCGATCGCGACTTTGGGTAACTCACTGAGCACGAGTGGATCGATCGGCCTTGGTTTTGCCATCCCAATCAACCAGGCGAAGAAGACGGCAGAGCAATTGATCGCAACCGGTCGGTCGGTCTATCCGATCATGGGCGTCTCGATCGACTCCAGATTCACAGGAAATGGCGCGCTCGTTGCGGATCAACCCGACGCGATCATCGCCGGCGGCCCCGCTGCTAAGGCTGGCATCAAGCGCGGTGATGTGATCGTTGAGTTCGAAGGCCAGGAGATCACCAACTCCGATGAGTTGATCGTGGCTATCCGCTCCCGCGATGTAGGTGACCGCGTGAGCCTCATCATCCTGAGAGACGGTAAGCGCATCTCACTCTCACTGACTTTGGCTGCAAGCCAGAACTAGGATTCACTCCATGTTCGATATCGGCGGCGGAGAGATCATCGGACTTGCCATCCTTGGCATGATCCTGGTCGGCCCCGATCGACTCCCGAAAGCAGCAGCCGATGCGGCGCGCTTCATCAAGAAGGTCAGAGACTTCACTTCGGGTGCGGGAGACGAGTTGAAGAAGAACCTCGGACCAGGCTTCGAGGATCTCAACGTGCGCGACCTCAATCCGAAGACTTTGCTCCAAAAACATGTACTTGATGCGGTCGATGAGAAGCCGAAGGTGACGAATAGTACGAAGGCCGTGAAGCGCACACCGCCGGCGAAGTTCGATCCTGAGATGCCATAGAAGTCGATCGGATTCAGACTTTATGACTACTCAAGAGGAGCTTGTCCAAAGCGCGCTCGCTCGCGTCAACGACCCAGAGTTGCGCAAACCCATCACAGAGCTCGGCATGGTTGAGTCGCTTGATGTAAACGGCGCAAATATCTCGATCAAGATCCAGCTCACCATCGCAGGTTGTCCGATGCGAGAGCGGTTGCAGAGCGATGTTACGACAGCGCTCCTTAGCGTCGCAGGAATCGAGAAGGTCGAACTTGAATTCGGTGTCATGAGCGAAGATCAACGCAACGAGGTCAAACGGATCGTTCGCGGCGGACGTGAGAAGGAGATTCCTTTCGCACGGCCGGACTCATTGACTCGCGTTATCGCAGTCGCATCCGGTAAAGGTGGTGTCGGAAAGTCCTCGGTCACCGTAAACCTCGCCATCGCGCTCGCACACTCTGGATTCTCAGTCGGGATCCTCGATGCCGATGTCTACGGTCATTCGATCCCACGGTTGGCAGGTGTTGCTGGCATCCGACCCACGGTCATCGATCAACTCTTCATCCCCGTAGAGGGCTATGGCGTCAAAGTCGTATCAATGGAGATGTTCAAACCCGATCGCGCAGATCCGATCGCATATCGCGGCCCACTTCTGCACCGCGTCTTAGAGCAACTCCTCACCGATGCATATTGGGGCGATCTTGATTTCCTTTTGCTCGACCTTCCGCCAGGCACGGGTGATATCGCCATCTCACTCGCACAATTGATACCGAACTCCGAGCTCTTAGTCGTCACGACTCCTCAGATCGCAGCATCAGAGGTGGCAGAGCGCGCAGGTCGAATCGCGCATCAACTCAAACAGCGAATCCTTGGTGTGGTTGAGAATATGTCCGCCGCTCCGTGCCCACATTGTGGTGAGTCCATTGATCTCTTCGGTCGCGGAGGCGGTGAAGAGAGTGCGAAGCGACTCTCGGATTTAGTAGGAGCTGACGTTCCGCTCATCTCCCGCATCCCATTCGACATTGAACTTCGCTCTGGTGGTGATGAAGGAAGACCGATCGTCGTGACATCACCAGAGTCGAACGCCGCACAAGCCTTCGCTGCTCTGGCATCACGTCTTTCGCAACGAAGTGATTCATTGGTAGGAAAACGATTGGGCATCCTCACCTAAGATTCTCCTGTCGTTATTTGCCAGCGAGTAGACAGGATCACGTGAGCCAAGGTTTCAAAGAGCAGAGTCATACCGCTCTTCCAACTGGACGCGATATCCCGCTCCTACTCGGTGGCATCATCGGTATCGGGATGTCCGGTCCTCTGATCGCACTCAGTGCGATGCCGATCCTCGCGCTCATCTTCTGGCGAAACCTCGGTGGCGCGATCTTGATGGCGCCGTTCGCGCTCAAAGCGAAGCAATACAAGAGTGCAGCTGAGCGACGGGCGATTGCTTGGTCCGCACTCGCAGGCTTTTTCTTGGCGCTTCACTTCATCGGCTTCTTCATCGCGATGCGCTTCACGAGCGTCGCAGCTGGAGTGGCGCTGACTGCGCTACAACCGATCTTCGCCGCCGTTTACATCCGACTTCTTGGCGGACATATTCCAGCCAAGGCGTGGCTTGGGATGGCGATCTCCTTCGTCGGGGTCCTCATCATCACCGGAGTCGACCTGACCCTCTCATGGCGAGCATTCCTCGGAGATCTTGCCGCGATTGCATGCGCAGCGCTCTCTGCACTCTATGTCTTGATCGGAGCGAAGGCGCAGCGAACCATCCAAACCTCTACCTACACCACAGTCTGTTACGCCACTTGTGCTGCGACTGCCTTGCCACTTCTTCTCATCATGGGGGAACCATTGATCTCCTATCCAGAGCGAGAGTGGCTCCTGCTGATCGCGTTGATCTTTGGGTCACAGATCCTTGGGCATACGATGTTCAACTTCTCACTCAAGCGAGTCTCACCGACTGTCGTCTCACTGATCGTCTTCTTTGAAGTACCGATCGGTGCACTCTTTGCATGGTGGTGGATCAATCAAGTACCACCTGCGGGGACGATCCCGGGAATCATCATCTTGCTCTTCGGTTGCGCACTCTTTGTGACGCGTAGTGAAGCTCGCTAAGGTGGTGAGATGACGATCAAGATCGATCTCCATACACATTCGAATGAGAGTGATGGAACCGATCGACCTGGCGAATTGGTGGAAGCTGCAATTGCCACCGGTATCTCGCATCTTGCCCTCACTGATCACGATTCGATCGCTGGATGGAGCGATGCACTCGCGCATCGAGACTCTTCTATCTCCTTAGTCCTTGGCGCAGAGGTCTCCTGCCAAACCAAGGAAGCGTTGAGCGTTCATATGCTCGGACTTCTCTTCGATCCGGAGAACTCGGCCCTTAGAGGCGCGATGGATCAGACCCGAATCAACCGTGTCACCCGGATGGAACGAATCGTCGGGCGGTTACAAGACGCGGGTATGGAGATCACCATCGACGATGTCTATGCACAGTTGAGTGAGGGTGCGACCTTAGGTCGTCCACATCTTGCTGATGCGATGGTCAAGCGCGGCATCGTCAAGGATCGAAGCGAAGCGTTCGACAAGTTCCTCCATAACCGTTCCAAGTTCTACATCCCCGATGCATCACCAACTCCTGAGGAAGCGATTCGACTCATCAAAGAGGCAGGGGGCGTTGCGATCATCGCGCATCCCTTCGCATCCCTTCGAGGTCGGATCATCTCGTCGGAGTATCTCGAGAGC
>JBJTGO010000142.1:0-14397 GCA_046093985.1 Actinomycetota bacterium | reverse complement strand
CTCAAGGAGCGCGCTTGCTGCCTCCATACCAAGGATGTCGATATCGAGCGCTGCTCGCGACCCGATGTAGAAGAGTCGTTCTCGAAGTTGCGCAGGACATGACCTCGCATTGGGACATCTGATATCGACATCACCTTCATTGATCGCACGTAGTTCACTGCCACACTCAGGGCAATTGGTCGGCATGACGAAAGGGCGTTCACTCCCACTTCGAGCGCTCGTCACAGGACCCAAGATCTCTGGAATGACATCTCCCGCTTTTCGCAAGATGACGGTATCTCCGATCAACACTCCCTTACGTGCGACCTCCATCTGATTGTGAAGCGTCGCATGTGTGACAGTCGATCCAGCCACGCGCACCGGCTCCATCAAGCCATAGGGAGTAACGCGCCCAGTTCGACCCACGCTCACCTTGATATCAATCAACTTCGTCGTCACTTCCTCAGGCGGATACTTGTATGCGATCGCCCACCGTGGTGCGCGAGATGTAGCGCCAAGTCTCGCTTGGAGTTCGAGTTCATTGACCTTCACCACAACGCCATCGATCTCGTGTTCAAGATCATGTCGTGCTTCAAGGAACTTCCGGATAAATCTCGTTACATCCTTCTTCGCTTCCACTACTTCCACATACTTGCCCACCGGTAGACCCCATAAACGCATCGCTTCATAAGCCTCACCTTGGCTTGCGAAACGCTCACCTTCGATCGCGCCGATACCGTGGACGATGACGGCGAGAGGTCGAGATGCGGTGACGCGTGGATCCTTCTGGCGAAGGGAACCCGCTGCTGCATTTCGTGGATTAGCGAAAGAGGTCTTGCCGCTCTCCTCCAACGACTCATTGAGTTCCTTGAATGCTGCGAGCGGGAAGTAGACCTCGCCACGAACTTCGATGAGACGAGGGTGGGCGCTACCGATCAATTGATGCGGCAGACCTTTGATCGTCTTGACGTTGAGAGTGACATCCTCACCGGTGGCGCCATTTCCCCGGGTCAGGGCACGAACCAAGGTCCCCTCTTCGTAGAGGAGGTTGATAGCAAGTCCATCGACCTTCACTTCACAGAGCCAGGACGGGGAAATTTCCTTCTCTATACGTTCGAACCAGCTCTCCAATTCCTCATCATCGAAGACATTGTCGAGACTCATCATCGGTTGGATGTGATCGACTTGAGTGAAATGAGTGGAGAAGCCGCCGCCCACTTCGCGGGTCGGTGAATTGGGATCAATCAGGTCAGGATGTGATTCCTCAAGGGCTAGAAGTTCTCGCCAGAGTTCATCGAATTGTGCATCACTTACAGTCGGTCGATCCTCGACGTAATAGCGGTATTGATGCTCTCTTATCTCTTCAGCGATTGCCTTCATCCTCTGACGGACTTGCGAAGCGTTCGTCATCACGTCACCGAGTCGCAGCGATCGTCGAACTTCCAACGACTCGATCGCCGTCGTAGATCACAGCTGCCTGACCCGGAGCAAGACCGATGATCGCCTCATCAGAGATGATGGTGATGCGATCTGCGTTTTCTCCAACTTCTCCAACTTCTCCGCCGAGAGTGTGAACCTGGTACGAACAAGGGGTCCGCTTTCCATGCGCTCTCACTTGCACGGAGCCACGCAAGTGACCAACGGGACGAGGACCACACCAGATCGCTCGCTCCCCCTCGATCTCAGTGATCGCAAGTTCTTCTCGCTCGCCAACGACGACAGTGTTGCTCTTCGGCTCGATCTTCAACACATATCGAGGTTTGCCATCTTCGCGCGGCGTCGTAATCCCAAGGCCTCGTCGTTGTCCCACGGTGTAGGTGTAAGCGCCTTGATGTTTGCCGAGGTGATGGCCTTCGGTGTCGACGATCTCGCCGACCTCACTTCCAAGGCGCTCTCGCAACCATCCCGCGTTATCTCCTGAGGGTACGAAGCAGATGTCATGGCTATCTGGTTTCGCTGCCACAGCCAAGCCCCTTCGTTTCGCCTCTTCGCGCACCATCTCCTTGGTGGTGTCGCCAAGGGGGAAATATGCACCCTGCAACTGACGCTGATTCAAGACTGCGAGCACATAGGACTGATCCTTGCTCTCATCGAGCGCTCGATACATGGCTCGAAATCGCACGCCATCGATCTCGGTCTCATGCATCTGGGCATAGTGTCCGGTGACGACGCCATCGAATCCCATCGCCTGTGCACGATCGAGAACGGCAGCGAATTTGATCTTCTCATTGCATCGAAGGCATGGATTGGGAGTACGACCTGATTTGTACTCATCGAGGAAGTTCTCGACTACTTCCTTATGGAATTCGTCGGACATATCCCAGATATAGAACGGGATACCGATGCGATCTGCCGCCCGTCTTGCATCATGCGAATCCTCGATGGTGCAACATCCCTTTGCACCCGAACGGTACTTCTGTGGATTCTTAGAGAGGGCAAGGTGTACACCAATCACCTCATAGCCCGCCTCTTTAGCGCGCGCCGCTGCCACAGCTGAGTCGACGCCACCGCTCATCGCTGCGATCACTCGTAGAGCGCTCATAAAGGCGCCTTCACGCTGGGTAACTTCGCATGATGCGCTGCCTTCGCACCCGCAATCACTTCTCCGAGAAGGCCAACAAATGCATCCACTTCCGCGTCGGTATTGAGATGTGAGAGAGAGAAGCGAAGCGATGCATTGACTTCACTTTCACGAAGGCCTATCCCAAGAAGCACATGACTTGGTTGCGCCAAACCTTGACTACAGGCGGAGCCGGTGGAACAGGAGATTCCACGTGCATCAAAGAGGAGGAGTGATGCCTCATTCTCGGTTTCGGGAAAGGTGATGTTGACGATCCCCGGCGCATCGCCGCGACCGTTGATCTTGAGATCTGGTACCGCGCTCTTGGCCCCTTCGAGTAGGCGCTGGCGCAGATGTGAGACCTTCTCTCGCCGTTCCTTGAGCTCATCGACCGACTCTTCAATCGCAGTAGCAAAGCCGACGATGCCTGGCGCGTTGAGAGTGCCGGAGCGGATATCACGCTCTTGTCCGCCACCATGAAGAAGTGGCGTGATCTCGATACCGCGACGAAGGATGAGTGCGGCAACCCCCAAGGGTCCGCCGATCTTATGAGCCGAGATTGCAGCGCTTGTCGCTCCACTCGTTGCGAAATCGAAGTTGACCTTGCCGATCGATTGCACTGCATCGAGATGAAGAGGGAGATCTCCGATAACGCTCTTGATCCGCTCCAACTCATCGGCAGTGATCGAGGTGCCAAGTTCATTATTGGTATGGATCAGCGAGATCAGAGCGATCTCATCACGATGGGATCGGACCAACTCCTCGAGATGATCGATATCGATGGAGCCATCACCGGCAACCCTCACTTCGCGAAGGATCGCTCCGTCATGTTCGACGAGCCAGTGGATCGGATCAAGAACTGCGTGGTGATCGATCGGCGTTGAGATGATCACTTTCCGAGGCGTTCGAAACCAGAAGAGTCATTTGATGGCGCCGTTATTCGCTTCAGTTCCGGAACCAGTAAAGATCACTTCGCTAGGGCGTGCGCCAAGGCGTTGTGCGATCCTCTCTCGTGCTCCCTCGACGATGTCGCGGACCTTTCGACCATCATGATGAAGGCTCGATGGGTTACCCAGGATTGCCATCTCCGCTGCCACGACCTCAAGTGCACGTGGCGAGATGGCGGTGGTAGCGGCGTGATCGAAATAGATACGCCCAGATGCGAGCCCAGACATGAGTGAAGTCTAGGCTCCCAGCGATTAGCCCTTCTTGCTCGCAAGCTCCGTCGTCGCCTGCGGAAGGACGGAGAAGAGATCTCCAACCACACCGAAATCTGCGACTTCGAATATTGGAGCCTCAGGATCCTTATTGATCGCGACGATGGTCTTGCTGGTCTGCATCCCTGCGCGATGTTGGATCGCACCAGAGATTCCACACGCGACGTAGAGATTCGGACTCACTGTCTTTCCAGTCTGTCCCACTTGATGGGTATGCGGATACCAACCGGCATCCGTCGCAGCACGAGATGCACCGACGGCGGCGCCGAGAAGATCTGCAAAAGCTTCAACGGGAGCGAAGTCACCATTGGTGCCGCGACCGCCTGATACGACGATCTTCGCTTCGGTCAACTCTGGCCGTCCACCCTTGACTGGTGGTTGCACCTTGCTGATCGATTGTTTGCGAAGTGCATCAGATGCTCTGTAGGTGAGTTGCTCGATCGCAGGTTGTGATGTCACCGCAGGCGCATCGATAGAACTTGGGCGAATCGTCACCACAGCAGTTGGTGTCGTCACTGCTGAGGTCACCGAGAAGGAACCGCCAAAGACTGATTGCGAACTCTTCCGTTCCGCATCAAGGTTGACCGCATCGGTAATGATCCCGCTCTCGGTTGCGACTGCTACACGTGCTGCGATCTCCTTTCCGCGCGAGGTCGAGGCGATGAGAAGCGCTTTCGGTGAGAGGGCTCGTACTTGTTCAGCGATCGCGCCAGCGAGGGCCGGGATACCGACCTTCGCGAAGTCGTCGGATTCGATGATGATCGCCTTCGAGATATCAATCGCACTCAGCGAGGGTGTCAGCGATGCTCCCGCTCCTGGCGCAACCAAGAGAAGCGCAGTGACATCACCGAGTCTCTTGCCGAATACGGCCAGCTCTGCCGCACTCTTTGCGATCTGACCATCTGCATGGTCGATAAGGATCAAGGCGCTCATACGACTCTCTTCTCAACAAGGAACTCGACTAACTTGTTTCCGCCATCTCCGGAATCTTCGATCTTGACTCCCTTATCGCGCGGTGGCCGTGGCGAAGAGTTCTCCACCTTCGACCACGAGGCGCTCGCACCAACCAGCGCTGCCTCGATCCCGATATCACCAAGGGATTTCATTTCGATCGTCTTCTTCTTCGCCGCCATGATCCCCTTGAATGATGGATAGCGAGGCTCATTGATCTTCTCAATCACACTCACCACTGCTGGGAGTGGAGCAGCCATCGTCTCCACACCGAATTCAGTCATCCGATCGATCTCCACGGAGCCGTCTGTAACCCGCACTGCGCCAGCGAAGGTGAGGTGGGCCCAACCAAGCCTTTCCGCCAACATCGCAGGGATGACGCTCATGCGGGCATCGGTTGATTCGGTTCCGCAGAAGACGAGATCGAAGCCACCATCGGCGATCACTTTGGCCAAGACACGCGATGTTGCAAGCGCATCACTTCCAGCAAGGAGTGGATCTGAAACCAAGATCGCATCATGTGCGCCCATCGATAGACCTTTGCGAAGCGCTTCACTCGCGCGATCCGGTCCCATCGAGAGAAGCGTGACGGTATGTACTTCGCTTCCTGCCGCCTCATTGAGCGGCTCGACGATGCGAAGAACCTCTTCGATTGCATATTCATCGAGGTCGTTGAGGACGGCATCGACGCTCTCTCGATCGAGTCTTCCGTCGACCATCTTCTTCTCAGCCCACGAATCTGGGACTTGTTTGACGCAGACTGCGATTTTCATGGCGCGGATGTTACTCGTGAGTCACTTTTCTCACTATTCGAAGTTTCGTGAAGATAAGGTGACGATATGAGGCCGGCAAGCAGTGCGAGAGAGGGAGTAAGACTCGGATCACATCCGGTGGCAGGTGGTGTCGACTTCGCTCTCTGGGCTCCGGCAGCCGATGCGGTTGAGGTCGCGCTCGTCGACGAGGAAGGTCGCGAGAGTCGTTTCTCTCTCGCCCATCGCGAGGGACCGATATGGCATGGCCATCTCTCTGGGGTCAAGATTGGTGATCGCTATGGATATCGCGTCCACGGACCATGGAAACCAGAGGAAGGCCGACGCTTCAATCCGAAGAAGATCTTGATGGATCCCTATGCCCATCTGATCGATGGCGACCTACGCCTTGCTCCCGAGATCTATGGCCATCTCGCAATCGATCTCCTCGGCAAAGGTGATCTCTCAATCCAAGATGATCGGAACTCGCTCGGCTTCGTCCCCTTATCTATCGTCACGGCGAACCCACCTCGCGCGATCCATCGTCCGACCCATCCTTGGAGTGAGACCGTCATCTACGAGGCGCACCTGAGATCACTGACCATGCTCAATGGAGCGATTCCCTTCAAAGAGCGAGGCAGTTACAAAGCGCTCGGCCATCCGTCAACGATCGAGCATCTCAAGGCCCTTGGCATCACAGCGATCGAACTACTTCCGATCCAACATTTCCTCTCCGAGCCCGCACTTCTATCGCGCGGTCGGGAGAACTTCTGGGGATACAACCCAATCGCGTTCTCTGCGCCGCATCGAGCCTTCGCTGCGACAGATGATCCGATCAAGGAGCTCCAAGATGCCATCGACGCTCTCCATGAGAATGGCATCGAGGTCATCCTTGATCTCGTCTACAACCACACTGCCGAAGGTGGAGCCCACGGGCCGACTCTCTCTTTCCGGGGTATCGACGATCGCGCCTTCTACCGGACAGCTTCTCACGATGGAATTGCTTCGAGTTATGAAGACTTCACCGGCTGTGGGAATACAGTCGATACGCGGAACCCTTTCGTCACTCGATTGATCATCGATTCACTTCATTGGTGGAGCGAAGTGATCGGTGTCGATGGATTCCGTTTCGATCTCACTACCGCACTCACTCGAGGTCGCCACGAGATCGATACACAAGGAGCTCTCATCTCGGCCATCACTGCCGATCCGATCTTGCGGGAGCGAAAGTTGATCGCCGAACCATGGGATATGGCCGGTTACGCGCTGGGTGAGTTCCCGCATCCATGGCGTGAGTGGAATGACCACTATCGCGATTCCGTCCGACAGTTCTGGCTAGGAAACCCAGCCCGTGGATACAGTGAAGGAGTCGCTGATATCGCAAAGCGCCTCTCTGGGTCTCATGACATCTTCTATTACCGAGGTCCGACCTCGTCAATCAACTTCATCACTGCGCATGATGGCTTCACCCTCCATGATCTCGTCACCTACGAAAAGAAGCGAAACCAACCCAATGGGGAGGAGAACCGCGATGGCTCTGACCATAATCGTTGCTGGAATCTTGGCGTAGAAGGAGAGAGCAGAGACGATCGCATCAATGAGCTGCGCCACCGCCTGAAGAAATCACTAGTAGCAACCCTTCTTCTCTCATCCGGCGTTCCGATGCTCTCTATGGGGGATGAACACTCAAGGAGTCAGGCTGGTTCGAATAATGCTTACTCCTTTGATCCAAGCCAAGAGATCACGAGTGCGGCGAACTTCAATGGCGGTCAGTTCCTCACGTGGGATCCCAGTGAGCGAGAACGAGATCTCAAAGATTCTCTCGGGTCTTTGATCAAGATCCGCAAGACCTTCATGGTGGAGCGAATTTCGGATTTCTTCACCGGAAATCTCGACCTCGGAACGCGGCGCAAGGATGTCGCCTGGTTTCGACGCAACGGCATGGAGATGGATGAAGAGAATTGGCATCAAGGAGACCGTCGATATCTTGCAGTCTTCATCGAAGCAAGCGCCGAGCAAGGTCTCTTGCTCTTCCTCAACGGCGATCTGACCGATCACGAGTTCACTCTCCCGGATGAGAGATGGGGAGATTCCTATCGTTCTCTCTTCGACTCAGCGGTTGCCGATGAACTCTTCACGCCACAGATCAAACGCCCCGGAGAGAAGTCGAGTTTGCTCGCACACGGAGCTCAGGTCTGGCTCGTCCATAAGACCTAACTAAGAAGAAGCGTTCGAGCGTTACTCGGTCTTGAATGTTGCAGTGACCGTCGCAGTTACAGTCTTCTCGATTGTCGATGTGTCGTAGTAGCCACCCGCTGAGGTGTCGACGGAATCAGGAGACGTCACCTGGAATGGACCGCTCCGTACCGCGACAGCAACTCCAACCTTGCCACCGGTGGATTCGACAATCGCCTTGGCGCGAGTCTGTGCATCAATCATCGCTTCCTTGAGAAGTTCTGGGCGAAGTTCCTTGAGAGAAGAGATGTAGTAATTGGGACCTAGATTGTTTATCTGAACTCCACGTTGGAGGAGTGAACCGATTCCATTGCTCATCGATGCGACGAGATTGACATCCTTGGAGCGAACTGTAACTGGACGCTCAGCGCGATAACTGAGGATGCGACCAGTTGAGTTGCCATTGACCCACTCTTCATTTCCATATGTTGCTAGTGCGCCAAGTTGGATCGCATCTGCCGGAAAGCCACCTTCTTTGAGATAGGCAACCAACTGATCCATATCGTCATTGACTCTCTTGACCGATGCAGAGAGCGTGGGCGAGGTGGCATTGACATTGAGTGACCAGACTGCGTTATCTGCGGTCGCATTGACCCGTGCAGATCCTGTGACCGAGATTCCTGTCTCGCTTCGTGCCGCGAAACCGTCGCCAACTTGATTGAGTCCAAGGGCGAGCGCGACAGCCAGAATTGCCGCTGGAATAGACAAAGCGAGCGAGGATCTCAACCCCACGACTCCGTTAGGGCTCTCATTTCCGTTCATGGACAAAGGCTAGCCTCGCTCCCTCACGAAAACGGCTGGTTTCGGTGTGAATCGTATGAGGGTAGGCTTGGCACCAGTCCAACGCTTATCAGTACCGGCTTCATTGCTTCTGCATTTGATCGGTTCAGCTGTAAAACGGAAAGACTGACAATCTCGGATTGCGAGGTTGTCCAAACCGAAAGAAGAAGGAAGAAAATGGCAACAGGTACAGTTAAGTGGTTCAACTCTGAAAAGGGCTTCGGCTTCATCGCCGTTGACGGTGGCGGACAAGATGTATTCGTCCACTACTCAGCTATCCAAGGAAATGGATACAAGAGCCTCAATGAGGGACAGCCAGTGACATTCGAGATCGTCCAAGGTCCTAAGGGTCCTCAGGCAGATCAGGTAGTCCCTAGCTAGTCGATCACTCTGTCAGACGAAGGCCCGGAGAGAAATCTCCGGGCCTTCGTCATTTCAATCCTTAGGTTCCTTCGGAATCTCCCCCACCTTCGCCAAAGTCTTCCTCACCTGTCTGCTCGGCGAGCGCATCTCGCCACCTTCCCACGATTGCAAGTAGATGTATGGCGAGACCATCCCTCGTCGCACCCACCAGATCCCATCCTCGGTCGGCCACGAGATCCCGAAGTGAAGATGTGGCGGAGTCCCGCGAGCGCTGCCACTACTTCCGATCTCACCCAATTTCGTTCCCACGGTCACTCTCACGCCTGGCGTAACTCCCTTGGCAACTGAGCGCAAGTGCGAGCCGTAATAGCGAACTCCATCGTCACCGAGAATCGCAACGAACTTCCCACCTCGCGTTGAACCTAGATTCTCGCGACCACTCCAACTATCTTTCCTTGATACTTCAGTGACCACCCCATCGACAGGCGAGACGAAGGCACAACCTGCCTTGGTGAAGATATCTGCGGCTGGGTAATCATGGTGATAGCGAGAGTAGGTGCTCTTGCAATCCGCGACCGGAAAGAGATAACTCGTCTCTACTCCCCATGAAGCTTGATGAGGGGCAAGAAGTGAGATGAGTAGAACGAGAAACCGGAACTTCTTCAACGAAGCGCTCCACGATCGAGTTTCGCTGTGACCATCATGTGAGGGACGGTCAGCGCCCAAATCACGACCAGGAGGAGCCAGAGGAAGTCATCCGTGAAGTTGTTCTCACCGAAGAGAACAAGTCCCGCTGCGACAAACAAAGTGCCGATAAGCGCAGGAATTCCTGGGATGACCGCGCTTCGAAGCGCCCCCCTTGCATCATCGTTTTCGTAGGCATGTTGAGACTTGGTGAGATTCAAGGTCAACCGAGCGGTATGGCGCATCGCATGCCAAGTTCCGAAGTAGACCGCAAATGCGATGAGCGGTGGAGTGAGGATCGCCAAGAGCCCGAGAAGAATGAGGTCGAGCGCATCTCGCTCACGTCTACTCACCAATTGTGCGACGATTGCTGTGACAAGAAGAGCGATCGCGATCCAATAGAAGGCGTCTGCAAATCCACCATCCCAATCGACTAAGGCAGGATTGACTGCGGCCAACGCCTGTGAACTGCGCTCGTTGACAAGTGGAATGAGAACAGGTGTGACGCCGCCAGCCAATGCGTAGAGAATCTGTGTCGGTCTTGGCGATCGATCCCGTCCCAGGATCCGATCACGTTCCGCCAGGTAAGCAGCGTCGCCGATTCCGAAGTGAAGTGCACTCATCGCGACCACTACGTAGAAGCCATAGACATTCCACTCCAAGATCGCCCAGACTGCGATCAACGCAATCGCGACATAGACCGCAATGAAGAGCGCCATCTTGATCGGTTGCGATCGTGGCAAAGTGACAAGATGATCGAGCGCACCATGTGGGATGCCAACTGCAAGTGCAAGCAGAGCCACCACGACTTGCCATCCCATTGATTCACTCTTGAAGAGGAAACCAAAGAGGGTGGCTATCAGGATCGCGACCCCGACGGAGATCGACGAGAAGGTTCGGATCCCCTCGAAGGTTCGAACTCTCGCATTCGGTGTCAGGGCGCTCCCTCTGGCAGTCATGCCAACGAGGGTAATCGGCGGATCGCACATTTCCACCGTGCCACTTCGTGTCCGGCGAAGATGTGATGGAAGAGAGTGGAAGCATTGGCATATGCCTCGATATGGCTACCTGGTGATGCTCCTCTTCACGATGGCGGGCTCCTGGTGGCTTGAGTGGGCCTTTCGACTTCGAGTCTTGAGACGGATTCGGTTCACTCTCCTGACCATCCTTCCTATCTCTGCCTTCTTCGTCCTCTGGGATTGGATCGCGATCAACTCCGGTCACTGGGATTTCGATTACACGCAGACCTTAGGAGTCACGCTCGCCTTCGGACTTCCGCTCGAGGAATACCTCTTCTTCATCATCATTCCCCTCGCCATCATCCTCACCTACGAGGGCGTCACGCGCCTCAAGCCGAAGTGGCGTGATCGCTATTCGGAGCAAGAGACTCCATGACCTACACCGAGATAACCTCACTCGCACTCATCATCGTCGTCTTGGTCGACATCTTCCTCTTCAAGACTTCGATGCTCACCACCCGTGGCTTCTGGGCGAGTTATGCGATCGTCCTTCCCTTTCAACTCCTCACCAATTGGTGGCTGACTTCGAATGAGATCGTCATCTACTCACCTGATGCGATCATCGGGCTACGGATCGCAGGCGCACCGATCGAAGACCTTCTCTTCGGATTTGCCATGATGGTGGGATTTGTGAGTTATTGGGTCTATCGAAACGAGAGACGAGCGGTGATTGCGAGTCAACCTAGATGATTCCGAGCCAATTCACAGCAGATCCGACCTAGGATAAATCAATGAAGAGTTCGACCATCCGCAATCTCATCCTCGCGCTGATCGTCATCTTGATTGGCGCTCTAGTCTTCGTCGCCTCCCGCGGTGAGAATTCTCGATTCGAAGTCGGGTCCCCCGAAGCAACTGTGCAGTCTTATCTGCGCGCCATGCTCGACCGAGACAATGATCGCGCTCTTACTTTCTTTGAGGCTGAGACGAAGTGCGATTCTTCGGATCTAGATCGACAGTACCTCTCACCCGATCTCACCGTCGATCTCGTCGACACATCAATCACGGGTGATCGCGCTCAGGTAAAGATGCGAATCCGCTACGCAGATAACGATCTCTTCGGAGGTTGGAGCGAAGACCACAGCATCGGCCTTACCCGTATAGGTGGAATGTGGAAGATCACCGGAGTCCCTTGGCCCCTTTACGAATGTGATGGAGTGAAACCATGATCGCAGGCCTTGCCTCACTGATCATCACCTTAGGAGTGATCGTCCTCGTCATTCGTAGGATCGCAGTTGGGAGGAAGGGCGGAATCGACTTCGCCGAGGAAGTGAAGGATTTCTTCCAGTATCTACTTCTCCTCATCTTGATCCTTATCGTCAACTCCGGTCTCTCTGGGTTGATCAACTACGTCGTCGGATCGGAGACACGCCTCATTGCGAATGAGGATGTACTCGCTCGTGACTCTGCCTTCGTCGTTGTTGCCACTCCCCTCCTCATTGCAACGGCTCTCTGGACTCGGCGCACCCTTGAGAGAGATGAAGAATCACGAGAGAGTTTCGCTCTCCTTCTCTATCTCACTGCCATCCAGATCATCGCATTCGCATCCTTCGCCACTAGTGGTTATCGATGGCTCTTAGCGCTCATCGATGAGGGTGCAGTTTTTGGTTCCGATCTTGGATCCACATTCCTCTGGCTCGCGACGCTCGCTTTTCACTACCGGATGTCATCGCATCGCCTTTCGAAAGAGCGAGTTCAAGTTCCCTACCTTGCGCTCTCTGCGATCTCGCTCGTTGTCACAATCGTGGCAGCGGCAAGGATCATTCGCGCTCTCATGGTGGAGTTCCTGCCATTCGCCGAGACGATCCTGACGACATCGGGTACCAACGAGTTGACCCGTGGTCTTGTCACAGCGCTCATTGCGATTCCCACCTGGTACTTCTATTGGTTCACTGATCGCACGCGATCACAGAGTTCACAACTATGGAACCTCTACCTTCTCCTCCTAGGTGTCGGCGGCTCCCTCGTTGCCACTTTGGTTGCTTCGAGCATCATCTTCTACGACACCTTGGTCTGGTTCTTCGGTGATACGAATACCAACGCTGCCTGGGTCCATTTCGATCGGGTTCCTGGCGCAACAGGAGCGCTGGTAGCGACCCTTATCTCATTCGCCTATCACTCCTGGGTGCTCTCCGGTCATCATGAATCCGAGGAAGGTGAGATCGGAAGGATCTACCGCTATCTCCTCTCTGGAATCGGTCTAGCTACCTCCGCAGTAGGAGCCGTTACCTTTGTCGTCTCAATCGTCGAGACTTTCGCTCAAGATGACCTTTTGGTCGGTCGCTCAGCAAGAAACTCTCTTCTTCTTGCAATCACCCTGCTCGTCGTAGGGCTTCCGGTATGGCAGATTCTTTGGCGTCGCATCCACCTTCATATCGAGCAAGATCCAGAACACGAGATTTCAGCCATCTCACGAAAGGTCTACCTCTTCACCGTCGTCGGAATCAGTGCTATCGCAGTTGTCGCATCAACATTGACCATCGCGGTGCAGATATTCCAAGGGCTATTCGGCGGTGATCTGGGCGGAAGCACCTGGCGTGAGACAAGTTATGCGATTTCCATACTCGCTATTGGAATCCTCACGGGTCTCTTTCACCTTCAAATCATTCGCCATGAGCGAGCAGAGGCTGGACCTAAGTCGAAGACGCATAAGTTCTTGCTCCTGATTGGTCCGGCAGACAAATCACTCGCCCGAGAGCTCGAGAGATCAACCGGCGCACGAGTCGAGATCGTGGAGAGCCTTGATGGATTGGCAACGGTCTGGGACCGCGAGAAAGTCCAACGACTGCTTGCCGAAAACAAGGAGGCTGAGATCGCGCTCATCGCAGATTCAGGACAGATCAAAGCCATACCGATCAAGCGTTAGCGACTCACTCAACTACTATTGCGTCCGGGGCGGTAGCTCAGTCGGTTAGAGCCCCGGACTCATAATCCGGTCGTCGTGGGTTCGAGCCCCACCCGCCCCACTTTAGGAACTGCTACATCTCGTCATCTAGTCTTCTTGGTAGCGGAACTCTTCGTCGAGGAAACCTTCTTCTGCTGAAGTTTCACCTTGATGACTGGATTCGAAAATGTGAAATTATCTGCAGAAAGTGAAATCCATCCCGAACGTTCAACCACACTTGTCGTCGCTATTTGACTGCTTCCATTTGAAGAAGTGACTGAAACGCGCCCACTAATCGGCGCCTTTGTGAAGCCATACACGCATCGGGCAACGTCCGAGCGCACAATGAGTCGATATCGTCCAAGAAGTTCTTCTCCGTCACTTCTGAAATGAGGAGCTGCGACTTGGTAGTCAAGAGTGCCACCGACGAACTTTGGTGGTCCAGCCGAGTAAACAGTCGCATTAGTTGATACAAATCCGTTGATCTGACCCTTCTTGGCGAAGCATCCGGTTGCACCCTCCATCTCAGTTTCGGAGAGGCTTCGAACTGACCAGGTATTGAGATCTGCGTCTGCCCTATCTTTTCGTGTCCCAATCCATGCTTCTAATTCTTGAAACGCATCAGGTCCATAGGCAAAAGGATTACTCGTAAGAGTATTTATCAATGGATCATCCGAACACCAGCGACAACCAATGGTGGGTAATTTGGATTGATTAGTGAACTCCCCTGAGAGGTATTTCGCCTGTACATCAGTCGGAATTTCACTCCAAGGATAGGCAAAACCTAGGCTTGGAACTCGCACCGTGGTTCCGGCAATAGATAGTCGAACGCCACCGTCCTTGTTGAGCGAAGCAATGGATAGATTTCCATCACCCAACCTCCCGTGAAGCCAACCCGAGGGAGAGGTGGAGAGTCGCAACACCAACTTGAATCCCAAGTCTTCCGGCATCGCACGTCGATTGGCACAGAGGCTATCCC
>JBJTGO010000141.1:0-4064 GCA_046093985.1 Actinomycetota bacterium | reverse complement strand
GAGTCCTAGGCCGCTAGACGACGGGGCCCTAGTACATGATCTCTAGAAGTAGCTGGGGTACCAGGACTCGAACCTAGACAAGCTGAACCAGAATCAGCTGGGCTGCCAATTACCCCATACCCCACTAGAGGGCGTAACTCTACCTTCTCTCACAAAAGTGCGGAAATCCGCGCCAGAGTCCGTTCTTTGCCGAGAAGAGCGAGTGATTCGAAAAGTGGTGGTGAGATATGGCTACCGGTTACCGCAATCCGCACCGGAGTGAAAGCAAGTCGCGGCTTGAGTCCCATGCCATCGATGAGAGATTCACGAAGAGCGCTCTCGATGCTCTCTTCATCCCACTTCTCGACCGGTGTCAGCGCCGTCATCGCACTGTGGAGCACTTCTTTCGCCTGTGGCTCGGAGACCTTCGTCAGTGACTCAGCCTCTACCTCAACTCCTTCGCCAAAGAGGAACTTGACCATGGCAACCACTTCACCCAAGGTGACGATCCGCTCTTGGATCAATGGGAGCGCCTTACGGACAACTTCAATCTCACCTGAAGTGCCAGTGATCACTCCAGCGGCGGTGAGGAATGGAAGTGAGCGAGCAAGGAAATCATCGATATCTAGTCTGCGGATCTTCTCTCCGTTGATCGCTTCCAACTTCTTCATGTCGAAGCGCGCTGGAGAACTGTTGACGCGAGAGACATCAAAGAGTTCTGCAATCTCCTCAAGCGATACATCTTCACGATCATCACCCGGAGACCAGCCGAGGAGAGCTAAGTAATTACATATCGCTTCCGGAAGGAAGCCCCGCTCTCGATACCAGGCGATCGAAACTTCACCGTTGCGCTTGGAGAGCTTGGCGTTGTCGGCCCCCATGACGAAGGGAAGATGAGCGAAGACTGGGAACTCGCTCTCTTTCACGCCCATCGCCTGATAGACCCGAATCTGTCGTGGTGTGGAGGAGAGCAGATCCTCGCCTCGCAGGATGTGAGTGATCTTCATCAAAACATCATCGACGGCGACAGCGAGGGTATAGAGCGGCGAACCATCAGCGCGCATTAGAACGAAGTCAGGGACGAACTCGTGTTCGAAAGTAACCTCGCCCCGAATCAGATCGGTGAACGTTGTCTTACCTTCCGGCATCCGCATCCGAATGACCGGTTTGCGTCCCTCTGCTTTGAACCTTTCGACTTGATCTGCGGAGAGACTTCGACATGCGCCGTCATATCCCGGTGCCCGATTGGATTCCTTCGCCTTCTCTCGCCGTGCCTCTAACTCCTCATTGCTGCAGTAACAGTGATAGGCATCGCCCTGCGCCAAGAATCGATCGGACCACTCCTTGTATATCTCAAGGCGTTCGGATTGAAGATAAGGTCCATAGGGACCTCCGACACCAGGACCTTCATCCCACTCGAGTCCAAGCCACCTGAGGGTCTCCCCCGCAGCTGCGATGTAATGATCGGTGACGCGCTCTCGATCCGTGTCCTCGATACGGAAGACGAAAGTTCCGCCAGTGTGCTTGGCGTAGGCCCAATCAAAGAGAGCAGTTCGGATGTTTCCGACATGGAGATCGCCAGTCGGAGAAGGCGCGAAACGAACCCTTACGCCAGAGGTTTTCTTTTCCATGAGAGGGCGATAGTAGCGATGACTTTGGTCGTCACTTCGACGAGACGCGGTTACGAAGGACTCCAAGTCCCTCAATTGAAACTTCCACCGATCCGCCACGATTGACAGGTCCTACACCAGCAGGCGTTCCCGTGAGAATGACATCACCCGGCAAGAGCGTCATGCTCGATGTGATGAATTCGATGATCTCGGGAACTTTGAAGAACATCTGCGAGAGTGATGCCTCTTGTCGGATCTCTCCATCGACGCTGCAACGAAGAATCTGATCGGAGGGCGAGAACTCAGTATCGATCCACGGACCAAGGGGGCAGAAGGTGTCGAACCCCTTCGCTCTCGTCCACTGTCCGTCGATCTTTTGAATATCACGCGCGGTCACATCATTGGCCAGGGTGTAACCGAAGATCACATCACGATACTTCTCTCGAGGAACCTCTTTGCAGATCTTGGAAATGACGATCGCTAATTCACCTTCATGATCGACACGATCACTGACTGCGGGCCAGACAATGACTTCCTCAGGACCGATCACCGTGGTATTCGGTTTGATGAAGATGACCGGAACCTTCGGTACCTCGCCACCCATCTCAGCGGCATGATCAGCGTAATTCTTACCGACACAAACGACCTTGCTCCGTGGGATCACCGGAGCGAGCAGCCTCACCTCATCGATTCTGTATCGCGCCTCAAGTGGATGCACCCCTGCATAGAGCGGATCACTTGCGATGGAACGAATCGTCACATCATCTTCAAGGACGCCGAACTGCGGCTCACGATCCTGACCCTCACGGAGTGCGAAGCGAACGATCCTCACTAAGCGCCACTTCCATTCTCTGCCGGCTTCCCCGCACCCTCGCCATCGATTCGCTCCGCGAGGATCGATGAGATTCTGTGGCGCCGACCCTGTGGACGCTCTGCCGTGAAACTCCATCCGGAGATCTCAACTCGACTTCCAGGGATAGGAACTCGACCGAGTTCCTTGGCCATATAGCCACCTATCGTGTCGACTTCTTCGCTCTCTTCGATCTCGATCTGAAGGCGATCGGCCAGGTCTTCGATATGCATACGAGAGGAGATGCGAGCACTCTTCTCATCAATCATCGAGAACTCTTCACCGAAATCATCGTATTCATCTGCGATCTCACCGACGATCTCTTCCAAGATATCTTCGATCGTGATGATGCCGGCGGTTCCGCCGTACTCATCGACGACGATTGCAAGGTGGATCTGACTCCGTTGCATCTCACGCAAGAGTTCGGCTGCATTCTTCGACTCCGGCACGAAAGTCGCCTCGCGGGCATGCTCCGAGATGGTCTCGCTCGCCTCTGACTTGGGGTGATCATGTACCCGCCGGACCACATCCTTGAAGAAGGCGATACCGATGATCGAATCGATGTCCTCACCGACGACTGGGATACGCGAGTAGCCAGAGCGAAGGAAGAGTGAGAGCGCCTGACGTAGGTTCTTGTTGCCTTCGATCCAAACCATTTCAGTGCGAGGGATCATCAACTCGCGCACGATGGTGTCACCCAGTTCGAAGACGGAGTGGATCATCTCGTGCTCGGACTCTTCAACAAGACCACTCTCGTGCGCCTGATCTACGAGATCTCGCAATTCTGCTTCATTCGAGAACGGGCCTTTACGAAAACCCTTTCCAGGTGTGATCGCATTGCCTAGGGCGATCAAGATGACTGTGACTGGACCTAAGACCTTCGCTAGGAGCCATGAAGTGTAGGAGGCGGGCACGATCCACTTCATCGGATTCTGTTTCGCAAGGGTTCTCGGTCCTACTCCGACGACGACGTAGGAGACGAGGACCATCAATCCGATCGCATAGAGGCCAGCGAGAAGATTGTTCTCCATCCGAGAGATGAAGGCCTCTGCGACGATCACGGTCGCGCCAAGTTCAGCCGCTTTCCTCACCAAAAGGACGACATTGAGATAACGCGCAGGATCCTTGATGATCTTTCCGACCAAAGCAGCGCGACGAGCAGAACGCTCTGCGATCGAGTCGACCGCGATACGGCTCACTGAATTGAGTGCAGCCTCACTTCCAGCGAGGAAGCCAGCAAGGATGAGGAGGAAGATGGCAAGAAGGATCATGATTGAGAGCGCCACTCTCTCAGAATCTCGCCTTGGAGCGCAAACATCGCCTTCTCCTCTTCGCTTTCACGATGATCCAGCCCAAGAAGATGCAAAAGGCCATGAACTGCCAATAACTGAAGCTCCTCATCAAGGCTCGTCCCGGCCTTCTCTGCTCCCGCCTTTGCATACTCCGGAGAGATGACGATGTCGCCGAGGAGTCCAGGACCACTCTCACCCAGCGCTATCTCATCCATCGGGAAAGAGAGCACATCCGTCGGACCAGGTTCATCCATCCACTCTTGGTGAAGCGCAGCAATCTCATCAAGATCAATCAATGAGATGGCGAGATCACATTCCTTGTCGAGCTGGAGC
>JBJTGO010000140.1:0-1710 GCA_046093985.1 Actinomycetota bacterium | reverse complement strand
TTACCCATCTGGAGAGCCTTCTGCAGTACGAAACGCGTCTGTGGCATGGGGCCTTCGAAGGCATCAACGAGCAGGAGAACACCGTCGGCCATATTCAGCACGCGCTCTACCTCACCACCGAAGTCGGCGTGACCTGGCGTGTCGATGATGTTGACGATCAAGTCACCGCGCTTGACCGCAGTGTTCTTGGCAAGGATCGTGATTCCTTTTTCGCGTTCGAGATCCATCGAGTCCATGACCCGATCCTTGGAATCGGTCTGTTCCTTATGGGCTGCGAATGCGCCTGATTGCCAGAGCATCGCATCGACGAGCGTCGTCTTGCCATGGTCGACGTGGGCGATGATCGCGATATTGCGAAGGTTCTCGCGTCGTCGCTCGGGCAGGCCGGCAAGATGGGTTGATTTCGGTGAAGACATCATTCTCCAGATCGGAAGGCTCGTAGACACTCCAACGGCGTCAGGGCTCTATTCTCCCTGATAAGCGGTGCTTTTCAGACCAGGCAGAACTAGGCCTTCTTGTAGCCCTTCGGACACTTCTTTGCGCTAACCATCATGAATTTCTTCCCTTTGACGCACTTGATGTCGACGATCGCCTTCTTCGTCGGTTGCGAAGGGCCCACATTGCTGGAATTACCCTGATTGCTCTGATTCCCTTGATTTCCCTGCGCTTGCGAGCCTTGCTGGGAGATCTTCACTTTGAGTGTCGGTGATGAAAAGGTGAAGTTGTATGCAGCGATCACCAACCACTTCCTTCCGGCGATCGTCTTCTCACCAACATTGGTGGTTGCGACGCGATTCTCACCACCCTCTGCATTGACGATTGAGACCTCAGCCGTGATCGGTGCATCGGTATATCCGTAGAGACAGCGAGCGACATCGGCATCGATCTGAAGATCATAGGTCCCAAGCATCTCCTTGCCGGTCGGAGTCAGATGCGGTGCAGCGACGGTGTAATCGAGAGTTCCGGTCTTGCTATTGAATGACGGTGGGCCGGCGGTATATGTGGTCGCGTTGGTGGTGACGAAGCCATTGACCTTGTCCCCTTGGCCGTAACACTTAGCGAAATTTCCATAAGTATCTTGTGGGATGCTGCGGAAGAACCACATCGTGGTCATCACGCGCGCCTTATCACCTAGGACAGGGATCCAATCGAGAAGGAACCGTGACTCCTCGCTCCGCGGTGTGTGATAGAGATTCCATTTATTTGGATCCTTCTCGACGTAGGGACCACGACCATTGGAGGGGTAACTCGCGCTCTGGTAATAATCCTGAAGTGCGCGTGGGACTTTGTTCCATGAAGTGGAACCTTCAAAGATCGGCACGAAGACAGGTTCTGCTTACACATCCAATGTGATCGCACTTCCGCTTCGAGTCTGGATTGAGATTGCTGGTTTGTAGAGTCGACCGTAGAACCAGTATTGCGGTGGCTTTCCAAACCGCAGCGTCGCACCAAAGCGAACGTTGCGAGGGAATGAGACCCGCTTGGCACAGTAACTCTCGTCATTGGTGGCACAACCCGTGACCATGATTCCGTCAGTTCCCATTCCCGGTGCCTTGAGTGAGGTGAGTGGGGTCGCGGATTTCTGCAGATCAACTGCGAAGAGCGCCGCAGAGAGTTGGCTGACATAGAAATCCTTTGGATTCGATCCGCTGGCATTGCGCTTGGCGAATCCGGAGAGCGAGAACATGGCGGCGTAACTCTGACTGCCGG